>CAISJA010000030.1 GCA_903885525.1 uncultured Opitutaceae bacterium | reverse complement strand
CTTTTGATTCGCAATCGTGAATACCGTGCAGGCCATGCCGCATTAATCGGGAAGCGTCCCGGGGAGTCTAGCCCGAAGATGGTGCCGTCCAGCAGCGTGTCGGACTTCGTCCGCCGCGCTGCTAGAAAAAATGGCTCCGCCATTTGGGAGAGGATCATCCGGTGCGGGTGACTTTCCGGTTTTCCCGTCAGCTACGAGTGGGATGATTGTTTGCTGTCTGAATTTTATGGTTTTGTCTTTCGCCACTGCATCCGCGGGGGGCTTCAGGCGATTTTGCGCCCCGCCGCGAGGGCGTGGAGGCGGCGGAGGTTGTCGGCCAGGCAGATCAGAATCATTATGACACTTCCGCGCCAAGCGCCCGGGGTCTGCGCGAAAATGCGCAGGCATTTTCGTTTAGCAGACTGTCGGGAACGGCCCGCTGCGCACCGTCTCCATATGTTCTCCCCGGAATGAAATTTTGTTTCTAAGTCCGACAGACCGCTAGGGTACTCAGTGCCGGATTGCGGCGCGGAGACGGTCAAGCAGGTCGGCGCAGCGGCGGGCGTGTTCGCGCCAGGAGTGGCCGGAAGTCCGGATCCAGCGGAACTCCCACGTGGCCGTGCCGCAGCCGTAGCCCATGGCGACGATCGGCAGGCCCTCCAGCGCCATCTCATCGAGGAGGGAGCTGGCACCGACGAGCAGGCGTGATTCCGGGATGACGATGGACAGCTTCAGCACGGTGTGGCGGCGCGCGTCATCGAAGGCGAGGCGGGCCTCGAGTTCGGCCCCGCGGTGGACGAGTTCATCGCCGTCGCGCGAGAAGCGCAGGCCGGAGGCGGTCAGGGCGGGCAGGAGGTGGCGCGCCGGCTCGCCCTCGGGTTCGGCGGGATTGAACCAGTCGGCGAAAGGCAGGCGGATGGTGGAGGCGTAGGGAGGCATGGGCGGGGAGGGTTGGAGGTGAGGATGATCCGGTTTGACAGGTTGCATTCTGCCACGGGGGGTGGGACAAAGGCTGTCCCATGCCCAAGAAATCTACCCAGCCCGTGCAATTGTCCCGTCCGCCGCTGGAGCGGATGATGGCGATCCACGGGGATTTGCAGCGCGGCACCTTCACCAACTGTGCCAAGCTGGCGGCCCGGCTCGAGGTCGCGGCCAAGACGATCCGGCGGGACATCGCCTTCATGCGCGACCGGCTTGGCCTGCCGGTCGAGTATATGGAGCGGCTGCACGCCTACCGCTACGCCTATCCGGTGGAAAATTTTCCGACCGTGCAGATCACCGGCGGTGAACTACTCGCTCTCGTGGTGGCCGGCAAGGCGCTGGAACAGTACCGCGGCACGCCCTACCATGCCCAGCTCGCGGCCGCCTTTGCCAAGCTGGCCGCGGGGGTGCGCGACCGCGTGAGCTTCACGCCGGCGCGGGAGGCCGAGGCCATCTCGTTCCACCACACCGGACTGGCCCGGTCAGACCTGCGCGTCTTCGAGCAGCTCAGTCGCGCGCTGACCGACGGGCGCGAGGTGGAGTTCGCCTACCGGAAGCCGCAGTCCCCGAGCGGCGAACTCCGCTGCGTGCAGCCCTACCACCTCAGCCATCGGGACAACCTCTGGTACCTGCTCGGCCACGATACGCAACGCTACGGTCTGCGCCAGTTCGCGCTGACGCGCATGGCGGACGTGCGGCTGACCGAGCGGAAATTCACGCGCCCGGCGAATTTCTCCGCCGAGAAATACTTTGCGCACTCCTTCGGTGCCTTTGCCGGCGAGGGCGACCACCGGGTGCGCCTGCATTTTCGCGCCGGGGCGGCGGCGCGCGTGCGTGAGCGGTTCTGGCACGACAGCCAGGTGCTGGCTGATCTGCCGGGCGGCGTGCTGGAACTGCGGCTGCGGCTCGGCGACCTTGCCGAGGTGGCCCGTTGGGCGCTCGGGTGGGGGGCCGAGGTGGAAGTGCTCGGTCCGCCCGCCTTGCGCCGGAAAATGGCGGAAACCGCCGCCGCCCTGTCCGCGCTTTACCCGGCACCTTGAGCCGGCCTGGGGTTGCCTCCCCTGATATCTTCAGCGAGTCAGGGAAATTTGCACCCGCGACGCATTCCAGAACCGATCACCGGGTGAGAGCTTCGCCCGTGATCTGCAAGGATGGTATCGAGAGCTTTTCAGTCCATCGGTCCAGGCAGGCATTCTGCCTGCGGCGGCGCTCGCCGGATACCGTGAGCGTCGCGTCTTCATTCGAGGAGCTGACCATGTCCCGCCGGCCTACGAAGCGGTCCCTTCCTTGAT
>CAISJA010000029.1 GCA_903885525.1 uncultured Opitutaceae bacterium | reverse complement strand
TTACCGCTCACGCAGACCGACTCCGACTTAAAACCCAGCCAAAGCGGACACGGGTTCTAGTTGGCGCCGACCTCGACGTATAGCCGGCGTTCTACAGGGGGGGGCCATGGTGGTGCGCGGTTGATGGAATCGTTCCGTTTATCAGGGGCCGGGCGGCGGGTGGCAAGCCCCGCGCCGGCGCGCGAACATCCTGGCCCGGCCGGCCGGCGTCGCCCCGCCTCGTTTCCGCCGTGGATTAAGCTTCCCCTGTTTTCGTGGATGGCGTGTGTTTCGAGGGCCCAATCCTTTCCCCTCCCGCTTGCCTGCCACTCCGCACCTTCTGATCATCCGCCGCCGCTACCTCGGCGACATCGTGCTGCTCGGCTCGCTCTGCCGGAATTTGAAACTCCACTGGCCCCGGGCCCGGATCGCGGTGCTCTGCGAGCCGGCCTACGCGGACGTCCTAACGATGAACGCGGACGTCGACGAGGTGTTTCATTTTCCTGCGGGCACCACCCGCTGGCCACGCCTCATTGGCCGGCTCCGCCGCGCGCGCTTCACCCATGTGCTCGACCTCGACAACCGCGACAAGACCGCCTTTCTCTCGCGCGCGACCGGGGCGCCGGTGCGCGTGACCCAGCGCCATGCGGAGAAGGTTCATTTTCCCTCGCTCTACACCGCCAGCGAACGCCTGCCGGCCGCATTCCTCGACCACCGGCACATCACCGACCTCTATCTCCACCTGCTCGGGAATATCGGCGTGCCGATCGCGTCTCGGGAGGTCCGGCTCACGCCCCGAACCGAGGACCTCGCCCTGGCCCAAAACCTGTTCAGCCGTCTGTTCCCAGCCGGCCGGCCCGCCGGCACACCGCTGATCCTGATCCATCCCGGCTCCCGCAGCCCCTGGCGGGTGTGGCCGCCGGAATCTTTCGGCGAGGTGATAAGCCAGCTGATCCGGCGGCGTGCCGCGCGGGTGGCGATTGTCGCAGGCCCGGGGGATCAGACTGTCGTCGCCCAGATTCAGCGCCATGCCGACCCCGGCCTGCCGGTGGTGGACCAGGCGCTCTCCCTTCCCCAGCTCGCCGCCCTGTTCGCCTCCTGCGACGCCCTGCTTTGCCACGACAGCGGTCCCATGCACCTGGCCGCTGCCGTCGGCACGCGCGTGATCGCCCTCTTTGGCTCCCAGCCGCTGCACCTCTGGCGGCCGGTTGGGGAAAAACACGTCACCCTCCAGCCGCCGCTGCCGTGCGCCCAGTGCGCGTCCCCCGGCCTCTGCCAGCCGCACGACTCCTACCACAATCATTGCGTGCGGAATATCACCGTGCAGCGGGTGTACGAGGCGATCAGCCAGGCGCTGGCTTGAGGTGCTCGCCGCCGTCCCCGGCGGGAATGGTCGCCGGCGGAAAGACCGACGCCTCCGGCGGTCGTTCGGACCGGTGCCGGGATGCAGGGTGCCGCCCGCTCGTTTCGGATCGGGCGCAGGCCGGACCGGCTCAATGAAACCGCAGCCGGCCGCCCTCCCATTTCTCATGGAGGCTGTGGCCGAAGCGGAGCCGTTCCGTCGTCCGCCACCACCACGCCTGCACGCCACCGGCGGCCTTCTCCCACCGGCGCCGGGCCCAGCCCAGTTTCCATTTTTTCCTAAAATGCGCCCGGTTCTCCGCCTCGTAGGGCCGGTTCCGGTCCTGGTCGCTCAGTGCATCCTGCGTGACCGAACCGAAGTGATGGAGGAAACATGCTCCCGTCACCCCGGTGCGGAATCCCGCCCGCTTCGCGCGCCGGAAGAAATCCGCGTCCTCGAACTGCCCGATGCGGAAGGCCTCGTCGAAGCCGCCGATTTGCGCAAAAACCGCCCGCTTGACGGCAAAGCACACGCCATGCGCCCCACCGCGACGGACCACCGCGCCCAGCCGGGTGGTGCACTCCCGCGCATAGGCCGCAAAATCATAGTTCAGCTCGCGCTCCCGGATCGCCGGGCAGACGATGTCGAGGCCGTGCCGCGCCGCCGCGCCCAGCAACGCCGCCAGCCAGCCCGTGGGGAGCAGCACATCGTTGTTGAGCACCACCACCCAGTCGGCCTCCCCCGCCGCCGCCACGCCCTGGTTCCAAGCCGGGGCGCAGCCACGGTTCACCTCGTTGCGGATGACGGTCGGCCCGGTTTGCGCCGCCAGCCACTCCCTGGTCCCGTCGGTCGAGCCGTTGTCCACCACGATCACCCGCACCCCCGCCGCGAGGTCCGGCTGCAGGCCGCGCAGGCAGCCCTGCGTGTAGGCGAGCTGGTTCAGGACGGGAATGACGATGGCGGCCGGCATGCGGCTGCCCAGCTTCCGTGCGGCCGGGCGCTTGTAAACCCTTTCTTGGACCGCCCCGCATCGGACGCCGCCCCCCCCCAGCGCGCAGATCCCCGGCGCACGCATGCTCCCGAAGTAAAGCCGCCGCCCAGTCCCCGTTATCCCGCCCCGATACTTGTCATACAATATATGACAAATAGTTGGGCGGCCCGGCCGAGAAACGGCGGCAGGGCACGGGTGCGGCAAGGGGGGGATGGGAGCCGCAAGGGGGGCGGTATCCGGAGGAGCTGGGCTCAGGACACGGGGGCGAGGGTCTCGGCCACGGGGACGCGGTAAGCCTTCCAAGCCGGGAGCAGCCCGCCGAACACGCAGAGGCCGATGTACAGGCACGGCCCCCAGGCCAGGACCGCGTTCCAGCGGAAGGGCTCCAGCACCACGCCGGTCTGCCCCTGGATAATGGCGGCCACGGCACCAGCGAGCACCGCGTACACCCCGAGGCCGAGCAACGAACCGAGCGCCCCGATGGCCGCGGCCTCGCCCACCACGGCCCCGCACACCGTGCGCCGCCGGGCCCCGAGCGCGCGGAGGATGGCAATGTCGCGCTGCCGGGCGCTCATGGAATTATAAATGCTCACCAGCACGGAAGCGGAAGCCAGCACTGCCACGAGCCAGGCGATGAGCGTCAGAACCTGGTCAACCCAGGCGATCTTGTTGAACAATTCGGCCACGATGGTGCCGATGGGATAGGCCAAGGTCAGCCGGCTGCCCTGCTGGTTGAGCGTCCGGTCGAGCATCAGGCCGGCGGTCGGGGCGCGGAGTTGGAGCAGGACTGCGCTCAGCTCGGTGGCGGCGAGGGGATTGTGTCCCTTCATCGTCTGCACGCCCTCCAGCGGGATCCAGATGACCCGGTCCACAGGGGTGTTGGTCGGCTCCAGCACGCCCACCACGGTATAGACCTCGTTGTGCTGGGCCGCAGGATCGAAAGCGAGGCCGTGGTAGGGCCGGAAGGTCGTGCCGGCTTTCCAGCCCAGCCGTTTCGCCGCATAGCTGCCCACGACCGCCTCTTCCTGGCCGAGCGCAAAATTCCGTCCGCCGGGCAGTATCCGGTAGTGCCGGCCGGGAGCGTATTCCACCTGCGTAAAGAGTTCTTCAATCGTACCGACGATGCGCCAGCCGTGGAAATTGTCCCCCAACGCGAGGGGAATCGCGGTTTTCACCGCCGGATGATGGCGGATCATCTCAAAATCCTTCGCCTCGATGTTGCCGGGAGAGGCCTCGAGATGGAAGATGGTGTTGAGCACAAGCTGCAGCTTGGAACCGCGGGCACCCAGCACGGCATCGAAACCGGAATTGGTGGCCGCGAACACCGCCTGCGTCTGAGTCTTCACCACCCAGACAGTCAGAAGCAGCCCGGCGGCCAGCGCGATGCTGCCGGCCGTCACCAGGGTGGAGAGCGCATGCTGGCGGAGGGAACGGTAGATGAGGTTGAATAGCATCATCGGGTTGGCAATTCCAGGTTGGCAATTTCCGGGCCGGCCGCGGCCGGCTCCGCCGCCGCCAGCGGCCCGGCGCGGCCGGACAAATCCCACCGGAGCGCGGGATCGCCTGGCCACCAGGTTGCCGGCCCGGCCACGTTCGCCGTCATGGCGCGGCCTCCGGTGACACCACCCGGTTGAGGGCGGCGAAATCCTGTACGTTCTCAAATTGCGCGAGCACCTGCTCGTCGTGGCTGACGAGCAGCAGGGCGGCCCCGGATTCGCGGCAGACCTCACGGATGAGCGCGAGGGCCTCGCGGGCGTTGCGGCGGTCGAGGTTGCCGGTGGGTTCGTCGGCCAGCACGAGCCGGGGACGGTTGGCCAGGGCCCGCGCCACCGCCACCCGCTGCTGCTGGCCGCTGGAGAGCTGCCGGGGAAAATGGTGCAACCGGCTGCTCAAGCCGACCCGGCCGAGCAGGGATTCCGCGTAGGTCCGGTCCACTCCGCGGCCGAAAGCCATGCCCAGCTCGACATTTTCCAGCACCGTGTGTCCCTGGAGGAGATTGAAAGTCTGGAAGATGTAGCCGATGGTCTCCGCCCTCCGGCGGTCCCGCGCCGCCTCGCCCAGTTGCGCCTGGTCGACCCCATCGAGCAGGATTGATCCGGCGTCGGGCGCCAAAATGCCGGCCAGTAGATTGAGGAAGGTCGTCTTGCCCGAGCCGCTCTCCCCTCGCAGCGCCATGTGCTCCCCCGCCCCAAGCGCAAAGGCCTCGATGGCGATGACCCGGTGCCCGCCCCCGCTCGGGGTGCGGTACCCTTTGCTGAGATTCTGGACGAGAAGCAAAGGCATGAGGTGAATTAAGGTAGCCGGAACTTGGGATTAAACGAGCTAACAGGTCAATGGTTCCCCGCCGATTCCGGGAGTTTGCACTGGCGCCGCCTTATGACATTTGCCAGCGTCAGTCCCATCAACCCCTCCCTCCTATGCTGATCCCCTGCCCCCGGATTCGCGTGGGCGCCTTCGCCATGCTTTTGGCCGCGTCCGCCATCCCCTCAATCGCCAGCGAAGCCGACATCAAGATACCCGAACTGACACATGTGCATTTTACCGGTCTCGGCGGCATCAGCGGCCTGACCCTGATGTACCTCGGCATCGTCATTTGCGCGATCGGCGCGGGCTTCGGTCTCCTCCAATACACCCAGACGAAGGCCCTCCAGGTCCATTCCTCCATGGCCAACGTCTCCCACATGATCTGGGAGACCTGCAAGACCTACCTCCTCACCCAAGGCAAGTTCCTCGCCATCCTGTGGGTGCTGATCGGCACCTGCATGGTGTACTACTTCGGCGTGCTCTCGCACAACACGGCGGTCCATGTCGCCGTCATCCTGCTCGCCTCCATCCTCGGCATCCTCGGCTCCTACGGCGTCGCCTGGTTTGGCATCCGCATCAACACAGTGGCCAACAGCCGCACGGCCTTCTCCGCCCTCAAGGGCAACCCGCTCGACACCCTTTTCATCCCCCTGCGCTCGGGCATGAGCGTCGGGCTCCTGCTCGTCTGCGTCGAGCTGTTCTTCATGATCTGCATCCTCGTGTTCCTGCCGCGGGAACTGGTCGGCCCCTGCTTCATCGGCTTCGCCATCGGCGAGTCCCTCGGCGCCTCCGTCCTCCGCATCTGCGGCGGCATCTTCACCAAGATCGCCGACATCGGCTCCGAC
>CAISJA010000028.1 GCA_903885525.1 uncultured Opitutaceae bacterium | reverse complement strand
CGTCGGCGCGGTCGACTACATCACCAAGCCGATCGATCTCGACGAAACCCTCGCCCGGGTGCAGACGCAGCTGCGTTTCGTGCTGGTCAACCGCGAGCTGATCGACCTCCAGCGCCGCCTCGGGGAATCGCGCCGCGCCGCCACCATCGGGGCCGTCACCCAGGGCATCGCCCACAATCTCAACAACCTGCTCGGTGTCGTCATCGGCTATGTGGACCTGATCAAGGCCTACCACGACAACCCCGAGCGCGTGCGGAAGAACGCCCAGCACCTCGACGACGCCGTCGCCCGGATCGTCGGCATCATCCGGCAGCTCACCACCGTGGTCAGCAACAACAAGCCGACCCTCATCCGGGCCAGCCTGGCCCGCACCCTCGAGAGCGCCATCCTCCGCTACCAGACGGACCTCGGCATCACCCACCCGGTCACGGTCACGAGCCCGCCCGAGGACCTGATGATCGACACCAATCCCGAGCTCTTCGAGGACTCGCTGGCAAAGCTGCTGACCAACGCCTGGGAGAGCTATGCCGACGCCCCCGACGAACAGCGCCGCATCTGCCTCCGGGTTGAGACCTCCGCACCGGACGGGGACGGCCGGCAGGTGCTCCTCCATATCGAAGACCGCGGGCAGGGTCTGGACGACGCCATCAAGGACCACGCCTTCGAGCCCTTCATCAGTTCCAAGCACACGGTCGGCGTCGGCATGGGCCTGACCGTCGCCCGCCATGCCCTGCGCACTCTCGGCGGCGAAGTCACGCTGGACAACCGGGAGGGCGGCGGTGTCCGCTGCACCATCCGCCACCCGCTCGAACGCCACTCCCACGGGTAGGCCCCCATCGCGCCGCCAGCCAGCCAGGACGAGACACTTGGCTCCGGCCCATTCTCCCCCTCCGCGGCGCAGGATGGCTGCGCCCTCGCCACCTTTTGCTTTCCAACCCGCTCCCGCCCCACCAAGCTCCGCGCCTCCTTCCGCTCCCATGCCCAACCTGACCATCGCCTTTCTGGGTGCCGGCCGGCTCGCCGGCGCCATCGTTCGCGGCCTGCTGGCCAAACAGGTCTGCACCCCGGCCGATCTGGCCTGCACCAGCAAGGGAGGCGAAACCGCCCGCCGGCTCGCCGCCGCCACCGGCATCACCGCCGCCGCCGACCTGCCCTCCCTGCTGGCCCGGGCTGACATCGTGATCGTGGCCTTCAAGCCCCAGTCGCTGGCCGGTGCCGACTCACGCCTGGCAGAGCTGACGGCCGGCAAGCTCGTCATCTCCCTCCTCGCGGGCAAGCGCCTGGACCGCCTCAGCCGGACCTTCCCGCAGGCGCGCAACCTCGTGCGCACGATGCCCAACACCCCGGCCGCCATCGGCGCCGGCATCACCCCCTATTGCGCCCTCGCCCCGCTCGCCGCCTCCGATCGCGCCGCGGTGGAATCCCTCCTCGGCGCCTTGGGCCAGTTCCTCGAGCTCGGGGAAAACCACATGGACGCGGTCACGGCACTCAGCGCCGGCGGCCCGGCCTTCCTGTTTGAATTTGTCGCCGCCCTCCGCGACGCCGGCGTCGCGGCCGGGCTGCCGCGCGAGGTTGCCGCGCGGCTCGCGCAGGAAACCGTCCTGGGCTCCGCCCGCCTGCTGGCCCGCTCCGACCAGGAGCCGGAAGTCCTGCGCGACCAGGTCGTCTCCCCCAACGGCACCACCTTCGCCGGCCTGCAGGTGCTGGCGGCCCGCCAATTCCGCGACACTATCCGCGACACCATCCTCGCCTCCACTCGCCGCGCCGACGAACTGTCGCGGGAATAGCCCGAGGGCGGAAGTCAAGGATTCCGGGGCTGCTTCGGCGTTATTTTCCATGAAGCCCTTGCCTCACAACCAGGCTGGAGTTTTTCTCTGTTTGCTCTGCGGCTAAAACGCCGGGGGCTGGCCCCACCTTCCACTCGCCACTTTCACTTTTAACTTTCGCCTATGTCCACCCTCACCCCAGGCCGCATTCTGGTCACTGGCGGCGCCGGCTTCATCGGCAGCACCCTCATCAGGGCCCTCCACCGCCGCGGCCTGACGGACATCATCGTCGCCGACTACCTGTCCCCCGAGAAGACCTGGCAGGGCGTGGTGCCGCTCAGCCTCCGCGCCGAGGAAAAGCGCCGCAATCTCGCTCCGCTGAAATTCGCGGACTATGCCGAGGCCGACCTCCTCCGTTCCCGCCTCGCCGCCCATCCCGAAGCCTTCGGCGATATCCGGACCGTCTTCCACCTCGGCGCCTGCTCCGCCACGACGGAAACGAACGAAGCCTACCTCAAGGACAACAATGTCGGCTGCACCCGCGATCTCGCCGCCTGGTCGCTCGCCCGCGGCGCCCGCTTCATCTACGCCTCCTCCGCCGCCACCTACGGAGACGGCTCGGCCGGGATGGATGACCAAAGCGACGACCTCGCCCGCCTTCAGCCGCTCAACCTCTATGGGCAATCCAAGCAGGACTTTGATCTCTACGCCCAGAGTCAGGGTTGGCTGCCCCACCTCGTAGGGGTGAAGTATTTCAACGTCTTCGGACCGAACGAGGATCACAAGGGAGACATGCGCTCTCTCGTCCACAAGGCCTACGCCCAGATCACCGCCACCGGCCGCCTCCAGCTCTTCCAGAGCCACCGGCCCGATTACCGCGACGGCGAGCAGCAGCGCGACTTCCTCTACGTGAAGGATGCCGTGGCCATGACGCTG
>CAISJA010000027.1 GCA_903885525.1 uncultured Opitutaceae bacterium | reverse complement strand
CCCCAGAGGGTGCCGATCCAATTGAAGATCTTCACGCCGGTCGGGACGGCGATGGCCATCGTGGCGAGGGAGAAGGCGGCGGTGGCGACATTGCCCATGCCGGTCGTGAACATGTGGTGGCTCCAGACGCCGAAACCGATGAAGCCGATGGCCGCCCCGGAGAAGACCACAATCGGGTAGCCAAAGAGCGGTTTGCGCGAGAAGGTGGGAAGGATCTCCGAGACATAGCCCATCGGCGGCAGAATGAGGATGTAGACCTCGGGGTGGCCGAAGATCCAGAAGAGGTGCTGCCAGAGGACGGGCTGGCCGCCGTTCGAGACCTCGAAGAAACTCGTGCCGAAGTGGCGGTCGAACAGCACTTCGACCAGGGCGATGGCGATGGCGGGCAGGGCCAGGACGAGCAGGAAGCTGGTGACAAGGGCCATCCAGCAGAAGACCGGCAGGCGCATCATCGTCAGGCCGGGGGCGCGCAGGTTGATGATGGTGACGATAAAATTCAGCGAGGCGACGATCGAGGAAAGGCCGAGCATCTGCAGGCCGATGACCCAGAGGTCGGTGGAAAGGCCGGGGGTGAAGGCCTTCGAGGTGAGGGGGGCGTAGCCGACCCAGCCGATGTGCGGGGCGCCGTCCTTGAGGAACCAGCCGATGTTCAGGATGATCGCGCCGACGACGAAGACCCAGAGGGAAAAGGCATTGAGGCGGGGGAAGGCGACGTCGCGGGCGCCGATCTGGATCGGGATGAGAAGATTGAAAAAGGCGGCGTTCAGCGGCATCACCCCGAGGAAGATCATCGTGGTGCCATGCATGGTGAACAGTTCGTTGTAGAACTGGGCGGTGATGAAATGGCTGTTCGGCACCATGAGCTGGGTGCGGATTAGGAGCGCCTCCAAGCCGCCCACGATGAAGAAACAGACGGCAAAGACGCCGTACATCACGCCGATCCTCTTGTGGTCGACGGAAGTCAGCCAGGCGGCGAGGCCGGTCTTGGCCGTCGGGCGGGCGAAGAGAGAGAGCGGCTGGGCGGCGGGATGGCCCGCGCCAGGGAAATCGGATTTGGCCAGTGCTTCGGACATAGGGAGAAGAGAATTTTCTGAGGGGAAGTGGGGCGGGCGGGGAACGCGGAGGGCTACGCCAGGGAGGGGGCGGAGGGCTTTGCCCGCGCCGCGCTCGGGGCCGCCGTCACTTCAGCGATTGCAGGTAGGCGACGAGGGCGTCGATTTCCTGCTCGTTGAGGTTGATGAGGGTCTGGCCGCTGGCGGGGTCGGTGTAGCCGCCGTTGAACATTTTGTTGCCCGGCTTGAAATAGTTCGGGTCGCGGATCCACTGGTGCATGCGTTCGGGGCTGTTTTCCAGCACGCCGGCGGCGATGGTGGTGCGGGCGCCGACGTGGGTCAGCTCGGGCCCGGTGATGCCGATGCCCTCATGGCCGCGGATGGTATGGCAGGAGAGGCAGGTCTTTTCGCGGAAGAGCTGGCGGCCCCGGGCGATGAGGGCGGGGTCTTCGCCGGCGGCGGGCTGCTGTTTTTTCTTCCAGCCGCCAAGCGGGTCGGCATCAAAGTTGCCGGAGGCGGCGAGGGTGGCGCCGGCACCGACGGCCGGGCCGCCGATCTGGGCGAGGGGCAGGGCGGGCAGCGTCAGGGGCGAGGATTCAGCCCGGGCCGTGGTGGTGACCGTGCGCGCGGGGGCCTTCTGGTTGTCGAGCCACTTGACGTATTCGCTCGGGCTGAGGGCCACGACCCGGAAGCGCATGATGGCGTGCGAGTCGCCGCAATATTCGGCGCACTGGCCGTAGAAATACCCCGGCTTGTCGGCCTTGAGCCAGAGGAAGTTTGCCCGGTTGGGGATCATGTCCACCTTGCCGGCCAGTTTCGGCACCCAGAAGCTGTGGATGACATCGACCGTGCGCAGGTGGATCCGGACGGGCGTCCCGGCGGGGATGACGAGTTCGTTGCCGGTGGCCAGCGGGGCCTCGCCGCCCGCGGGCAGCTTCACCATCTCGCCCGGGTACTCGAACTTGAACCACCACTGGTAGCCGGTGGCGGTCACGTCCATGGCATTGGCCCGCTCGGCCTCCGGCACATCATGGGTGTACCAGATGTTCTTCAGCGTCGGGATGGCGATGATGACGAGGAGGGCGACCGAGGCGGAGATCAGGAAGACTTCCACGAAGGGATTGCCATGGCCCTGGTCGGGCGGCACCGCCTTCTCCTCGGAGGCGCTGCGGGCCTTGAAGCGCAGGGTCGCGTAGGCGAGGACGAGGGCGACGACCACGAAGATGCCGGCCGTCACATAGACCGTGGTCATGAACACGTCGAGCTGGGCACGGGCCACGGGGCCATCGACCTCCATGGTGGATTGCGGGCCGTGGAGGCTGGCCCATTGGCAGCCGGTGAGGAGCACGGGGAGCAGGCCGCCCAGCAAAACGAGGCAGGCGCGGGCAATCTGGCGTTGGTCAAAGCGGGGACGTGTCATTGGGAAATGAAAAGGGCTCGATCCGCGCCGGGGGGCGGGCTGGAAGGAAGCGGCCAGACTTCGCATCCTGCGCCTCATTTCAATCGCAAAAAATGCGAATATTTACGCAAGAATTGCACATCCGGCCCTCCCCGGGCCGGGAGGCGGAATCCTGACCTCCGGCGTTGCGCGCCGCAGCTTTCTGTGCGAAATTCTCGCCCACTCCCTATGAAAAACCTGCTCCCCCCCCTCCTCCTCGCCTGCGGTCTGCTTCTTGCCGGATGCGCCAAAAAAGACGAGGCTCCCGCCGGTGGCAACGGCCCCCTCACCATCGAGCTGACGGCCGGTGACGCCATGAAGTACAATTTGAACCGGATCGACGCCAAGCCCGGCCAGGAGATCAAGATCATCCTCACCAATATCGGCACGATGCCCAAGGTCGCCATGGCCCATAATTTCGTGCTCCTGCAAAACGGCGTGGACCCGAAGGCCTTTGCCGATGCCGCCGCCACCGCCATAGCCACGGACTACATCCCCGCCGCCCTCGCGGACAAGGTTCTGGCCAAGACGAAGCTCCTCGGACCGAAGCAGACCGATGAAATCACCCTCACCGCCCCGATGGAACCGGGTGAGTACACCTACTTGTGCAGCTTCCCGGCCCACTTCCTGACCGGGATGAAGGGCGTGCTCGTCGTCCAGTAAGCCGGTTTCAGCCCGTTTTGCCTGAGCCGGGCCTCCGGGCCCGGCTTTCGATTTTTCGCCGGAGGCACCGGCGCAGGTGGCGCGCCCGGGGCGTTTGCCAGAACTGGGGGTGGGGAGTTTGCCGGTGCGGTTCCGGGCCTTGGGAATTCCTGATTGCCGCACGAGGGTCCCGCCGCCATGATGGCACCGGTTCCTCGGGCCGGAGCCGTTTTGGGCGCCTTGCCGGCGTCCTGCACACACTCCTCCCATGAAAGTCATCCTCCTCGCCCTGCTCGCCCTCGTTCTGGCCCGGCCGTTGCCCGCTCAACCCGCCGAGGGCAAATTGTATCAGGCCCTGGCCCAGTTGAAAACGAACGGACCGACGACCTTCGCGGATCTGCTTTACGGCATCGACACCGAGAGCGCGCGGCTGCTCGCCAATCAGCTCAAGCCGCTGATCGGCCCGTCCGGTGACTACCTCGGGTATCAGGTGGTGAGCAAAATCGCGCTCACCACCAGGGTCGAACGGCTGACGCTGGCGATCTACTTCGAGCGGCTGCCGGTCTACATGCGCATCGACGTCTATGAAAATCCGAGCGGGAAAATCTATCTGCCGGCCAAGGTTTCGCGCGATGCCGCCGACATCCTGCCTTTCGATCTGATCTCCGCGGCGGGCAAGTGAGCGCTGCTGCTCAGCTCGCCGCCGGCCACCATTGGTAGAGGAAGAAATAGACCAGCACGCCGGTGACGGAGACGTAGAGCCAGATGGGGAAGGTGAACCGGGCCCAGCGCCGGTGGGCGGCGATGTCACCCCGCAGGGCGAAGAGGAAGGTGCGCGGCACCAGGTAGGCGATGGCGGCCGCCAGCACGATGTGGGTGAAAAGCATCACATGGTAGAAATAGCGGATGAAACCTTGACCGCCGAACTGCGTGTGCAGCGCTTCGCCCGGGCCGGCGGCGGCACCCTTCAGCACCTTGTGCGTCACGTAGCCGACGAGAAACAGGGCCGAGATCACGCCGGCGCAGAGCATGGTCACCTTGTGCTCTTCGCGCTGGCCGCGCTTGATGAAGACGAAGCCCGCGGTGATGAGCACCGTGGCGGTGGCGTTGAGGGCGGCGTTGAGGGGGGGGATGTCGTTCAGGGTCATGGGAGGAGCAGGTGAAAATATAAGGCGAAGGTGCGGGTGGAGGGATGTGGGACCGGTGTCGGTTTGGAATCAAGCTTCGCGGGTGGTTTTGGCCGCGTCGCGGCTTGGCCTTGCCGGCCCCCCCTGCTCACAACCTGAACCACATGCGGTCGGCCATGAGCAGGCCGAGCAGGAGCGGCAGGTAGGCGAGGGAGAGATGGAAGAGGTGGCGGGCCTCCTTCTCCCGCCGCGCGGGATCGAGGAAGAAAAACGCCGCCCGCAGGATCCAGAGCCCGAGCAGGGCGGCCCCGGCGAAATAATACCACGAGCAGTAGCCAAGCAAAGTGGGCAAGACGCCGGCCGCCGCCAGCAGCCCGGTCCAGATGAAAGTGCGGCGCGTGAGCCGGTTGCCGCCGGGATCGGTGACGGAGAGCATCTTCATGCCGGCGGCGCGGTAGTCGGCCCGGTACGTCCAGGCCAGGGAGAAGAAGTGCGGCATCTGCCAGGTGTAGAGGATGGCAAAGAGCGTCCAGCCCAGGCCGGGATTGGTGCGTCCCGCCGCCGCCCAGCCGATCAGCGGAGGCAGGGCACCGCTGATGGCGCCGATCTCGGTGTTCCAGCGCGAGTATTTCTTGGCCGGGGTGTAGATGGCCAGGTAGGCCACCAGCGTGGCGAGGGCGAGAAACGCCGACTGCCCGTTGACCCCGACAAAAAGCACGATCAGGCCGGCCACGCTCAGTCCCCAGCCGAGGACGAAGGCGGAGCCTGGCAGCACGCGGCCCGTGGGCAGCGGCCGGTCCGCCGTGCGCTGCATCAGCGCGTCCGTGTCGATTTCCATCCACTGGTTGAGGGTCGCCACGCCGCCGGCGCAGAGGGCGGTGCCGAGCGCCACAAGGCCGGTGCGGGACCAGTCGCGGTAGGTGTAGGGCACGGCCACCACATAGCCGACGAGGCCGGTGATGACCGACATCAGGCTCAAGCGGGGCTTGGTCAGCTCCAGATAATCATGCCAGGTGGTGGAGCGGGTGCCGGGGGCGGCCGCCGCGGAGGCGGCGCAAGGGCGGGCCGGGGTCATGCGACGGTCGGGACCGCCCGCTCGAAGGAGCCGCGGTGCAGCAGGAAGGTGAGCACAAACGTGGCGGCCAGCGTGCTGGCTCCGCCCAGCACATGTCCCGTGGTCATGACGACGCTGCGGCCGGTCCAAATCACCTGGGCGCCGAGGCAGACCTGCAAGACCAGCAGGGCAACCAGCGCGAAGCCGGCGCGGCGCAGCACGGCGGGCAGGGCCGGTTCGCGCGCCAGCACATGGCCGTAGACGGCGAAGAGCACCGCCAGCAGGCCGGCGATCAGCCGGTGGGCGAACTGGAGCGCGACCCGGTAATCCCAGGCGGAGGGAAGCACGGCTCCGGCGGCGGTGGAGAACGGAAAGGTCGGGATCGCGAGGCCGGCCTGGTTGTGCCGCATGGTGGCGGCGACGGCCAGTTGCACGAAAAGCAGGGCCACGGTCCACCAGCCCAGCCGGCACACGAGCCGGCTGCCGCCGGCCAGAGCGGGGGCGCGTTCGATCCACGGGCGGGAGAGCCCCGCGGCCAGAGCCAGGAGCATGCAGACAAAGACCTGCGCCAGCACCCCATGCGGGATGCGCAGCATCTGCCCGAGCGTCATCACGAAGCCGGGCACATGGATGCGGTCGAGGAGGACGCGCGTCCCGCCGAGGATGCCTTGGAAAAGGACGAGGCCCAGGGCCCACCAGCCCAGCCGGCGCAGCCAGGGCCGGGCCTCGGCCCGGTGCAGCCAGACGGCCAGCACAACCGTGATGAGGCCCATCATGGTGCCCGAGAGCCGGTGCGCATGCTCGGCGAATTTGTCGATCTCGGTCAGCCAGCCGGGCGGGTTGACGGAGCCGTTCGAGAGCGGCCAGTCCGGGAAGGCCATGCCCGCGCCGATGCTGGTGGTGAACGCCCCGAGGGTCACGAGGACAAACACCCAGAGGCTGCCGAGGGCGGCGAACCAGGCGAGGGCCGGTTGATAGGTCGAGGTGCGGTTCATCAGGCGGGGCAGGAGCAGGAAAATGGAAGTGATACTCCCGTCCGGCGGGGCGCAAACCTTTTGACAAATATCGCCAATGGCAAATGGGTGTGCGGATGCCATTGCGTTCCGCTGTTCCTCCTCCCAGCCGGTCTTGGGTCCTGAAGGCGGCGGCCTGCGCCCGACGCCGGGGGCGCTCCCTCGCGCACTGCCTGCCGGTCATGGGCACGCCCGTGCCTCCGCCGCCACCCGGTGACCGGCGGGCCGCACCGGGCCGGGACTTTGCCTGGCTCGGCCGGTCCGGCACTTGGACCGCCCTGTGCTTGGTCCTGCTCCTGGCCGGCTGCCGGGAGCAGAAGCGCGCCGGGACGGCCGTGACGGCCGCCCCCGCGGAAATCCGGCACCCGCTCCGGGGCGTGGTCGTGGCAATCAAGCCCGAGGCGAAGGTCCTGCTCATCCAGCACGAGGCCATCCCGGGCTATATGCCGGCCATGACCATGGAGTTCATGGTCAGCCAGGGGGAGGTGCAGAACGCCCGGGTCGGCCAGCGCCTCCGCGGCGAGATGATCGTGCGGCCGGCGGGCATTTTCCTGGAGAAAATCTGGCCCGACGATGCCGCGACCGTGCGCCGGGTGGAGGCCGCCACCCAGGCCTTGGCGCAGGACACCGCCATGCGGGGCCGCGGAGTCTATCGGGAGGTGGGCGAAACCGTGCCGGACTTTACGCTGCTGGATCAGGAGGGGCGGACCATTTCGGGCAGCCTGTTCCGCGGGCATCAGATCGTGCTCAACTTCATTTTCACCCGCTGCCCCGTCGCCACCATGTGTCCCGCCTCCACGCTGCGCATGGCGGCGCTGCAGAAGGCCGCAAAGACGGCCGGGGTGTCCAACCTCGAGCTGATCACTTTCTCGCTCGATCCCGAGTACGACACCCCTGGGGTGCTGAAGGACTACGCCGCTGCCCGCGGCCTCGACACGCGCAACTGGTCCTTTCTCACCGGGCCGGATGCCGCCGTGCGGCACCTGCTCGCGCAACTGGGCATCCTGCGCGAATTCGAGGGCGACACCATCAAGCACACCCTCGCCACGGTGCTGGTGGACGAGCAGGGCCGGATCATCCACCGGGTGGACGGCAGCGCCTGGGAGCCGGAGGAATTTATTGCCAGGATGAGGAAGCCATGAGCATGCCGCCGGAGCAGGACAGCGGACCGTGGCCCGTCTCCGGTGCCCGGCCCGCGGCGCTGCGCTTCCTCACGGCTGCCCAGTGGCGGTCGGTGGGGCGGATCACGGCGTGCGCGTTCGCGCTCTTTCTCGTGGTGCGCTGGCTGCCCACCGGCACCAATCTCTCGCACATGGATTTCCGCGTGGTCGGGCCGGGCGCGCTGGAGCTGTGCGATCCGGCCAATCCGCAGTTCATCCCCGTGGTCGCCGTCCGTTCCCCGGTGCAGGCCGGGCTGGCCAGCGCGGAGGCGCCGCAGCTGAACCGGGCGACCCGGTTCACGCTCACCCTTCGGACCGCGAGCGGCAAACCGATCGGTCCGGACGACCTGATGGTGGCGCACACCCGCAAGCTGCATCTCCTCGTGGTCGATCCCACCCTGCAGGATTACCAGCACATCCATCCCGAGCCCGGGGCCCGCGCCGGGCAATGGGTCTTCACGCTCGCTCCCGCCCGGACCGGCGTTTACCGGGTCTTTGCCGATTTTACTCCCGTCGCGACCCGGCGCGGGCTCTATGCCGCGGCCGACTTCACCGTGCCCGGGGAGGTCATGACGGTGCTGCGCACCACCAACGACGAGGGGGAGGCGCACGGGTTCGCTTTCACCCTAGAGAGGCCGGACGTGTTCCGCGCCGGAGTGCCGGCCGCCCTGCGCCTGCGGATCGAGTCGCCCGGCGAGAGCAAATCCCCGGTGCCGTTGCAGCCGGTGATGGGGGCGTTTGCCCACGTGGTGGCTTTTGACGAGGCCCGCAGCGGCTTTGCTCACCTGCACCCGCAGGAGACCGACCTCACGCAGCCCCCGGACCCGCTGCGCCCGGTGCTGCACTTACAGGTGACGATCCCCACCCCCGGCCGCTACGTGGTCTGGGCGCAGGTCAACCTCGGCGGCGACGAAGTGTTCGTCCCCTTCTGGCTCGACGTGCTGCCCTAAGGAAAGCCCCGGGGCCGAAACTTGTCATATATTGTATGACAAGTCTCCGGACGGTCAGCCCAGGTCGCGCCCCTGCAACTTGGCGCCCAGCCAAACGAGCAGCAGCAAGGTGCGTTCGGCGTCCGCGCACGCTGTGCGGGCGACCAGCAGCTGATGGATCCGCTGCCGGGGCAGGTTGAGCATGCGGCCCAGTTTCGCCTTGTCCCCCCGCTTGCGCAAATGCGGGGCGGCCTGCCGGACCAGTTCGTTCCAAAGCGGTGTGGCCGGACCGGCGCGCAGGGTCGCGCCGCGGCGAAGCCGATGCCGGTACCGGCAGGTTTTCAGGGCCGATTGGATGGACTCGCGGGCGAGGGATTCCAACCCGCCGGCCAGATCCATCATGACTTTCACATCCGGGTGCAGAGGGTAGCTCATGCACGGGATGATACTGATCTTGTCATAGAATATATGACAAATTTCCGCCTGAAAAGAGGCGGTGGAGGGGTCAGGCGGTTTCCTCGGAGAGTTCCAGCAGGCGGCCGGAAGCGGGGTCGAGGTACCGGCCGAGCTGGGTGCCGGGGAAACTGCCGAACTGGCCCGGGTGGCAGCGCAGCAGGCCCTCGCGCGACAGCCGGATGAGGCTGCGGGTGTTGGCGGCGGGATCGTGGCAGAAAAAAGATGGGCGGGCCCGGTTGGGCCAGACCAGGCTGCCCCGCAGCACGTCACCGATCAGGGCCTCGCCGCCCAGGAGCAGGGAGACGGAGCCGGGGGTGTGACCCGGGGTCGGCAGGATGCGCGCGGTCAGGCCGTAGGGCTCGAAGGAGAGGCCCTCGTGAAACAGCAGATCGGGCTCGAAGGCCTCGAAGGGCTCGTCGACGAACGGGCGGATCAGCCGGCCGAGCGGGTCCTGGGCGGCGAGCACGCCGTTGCGGCCGGTGCGCACGAGCGGGGCGTCGGCGACGTGGAGGGCGATCTTGGCCCCGGTGCGGCGGCGGAGCTCGGCGGCGCAGCCGGCGTGGTCGCTGTGCCCGTGGGTCAGGAGAATGAGCGCGAGTCGGGCGGGGGTGATTCCGGCGCGGCGCAGGGCGGCGAGGATCCGGTGGAGATCGCCCGGAGCGCCGGCGTCGACGAGCACGGGCCGCTCACTGCGCAGCAGGAAGCAGTTGGAAATGGCGCCCTGGATCCGGATGAGCATGGCGTCGCGGCGGGTGGCCGGGCGGCCGGCCTCGCTAAAATTTGAGGTGTTTGACCGTGAGGCCGTTGTTGATGAGCTGCTTCAACGAGTCGAGGCCGATGCGCAGGTGGGTGTTGACATAGTCCTTGTCGATCTTGCCGTCGCTGGCGGCGGTCTTCACCCCTTCGGGAGTCATCGGCTCGTCCGAAACGAGCAGCAGGGCGCCGGCGGCGATCCCGTTGGCGAAGGCGGTGGTGAAGATGGTGGCCGTCTCCATGTCGACGGCCATGGCGCGGATTTTCTTGAGGTACCGTTTGAATTGGGCGTCGTGCTCCCAGACGCGGCGGTTGGTGGTGTAGACGGTGCCGGTCCAATAGTCGCGCTGGTGGTCGCGGATAGTGGTGGAGATGGCCTTCTGCAGGGCGAAGGAGGGCAGGGCGGGCACTTCGGGCGGGAAGTAGTCGTTGCTCGTG
>CAISJA010000026.1 GCA_903885525.1 uncultured Opitutaceae bacterium | reverse complement strand
TTCGCCATCCTCATCATCATTCTCCTCTTCCGCCCCGCCGGCCTGCTCGGCCGCTACACCAGGGAGAAAGTCTGATGCCCCGGCCCCTGCTCGTCCTCCTCCTCGCCCTCGCCGCCGCCGCGGGACTCTCCGCGTTCTCGGACCGCTTCGACCCGTACTACCTCGACGTCGGCATCGGGATCGGCATCAACCTCGTGCTGGCCGTCTCCCTCAACCTCGTCAACGGCTTCACCGGACAGTTCTCGCTCGGCCATGCCGGCTTCATGGCGGTCGGCGCCTATGCGGCCGCGGCGGTCACCCTCTTCCTCGGGCCGGCGTGGCTGGGCGAGGGCGGCGCATTTGCCCAGGGCAGCCTCTTCTTCGCCGCCCTCCTCGCCGGCGGCCTGGGCGCCGCCGGCGCCGGCTGGCTCGTGGGCCTGCCCTCGCTCCGGCTCAAGGGCGACTACCTGGCCATCGTGACGCTGGGCTTCGGCGAAATCATCCGCGTGCTCCTGCAGAATTTTGAGCCGCTGGGCGGCGCGCTCGGCCTGAACGGCATCCCCGCCTACACCACCGTCTTCTGGGTCTTCGGCGCAGCGGCCGTCACCCTCTTCACCATCCACTGCCTCGTCCACTCGACCTACGGCCGCGGCTTCCTCGCGGTACGCGACGACGAGATCGCCGCCGAGTCGGTGGGCCTCGACACCACACGCTACAAGATCGTGGCCTTCGTGGTCGGCGCCTTTTTCGCGGGGGTGGCGGGCGGACTTTACGGCCATTTCAAGCAGACGATCTCGCCCGGGGGCTTCGATTTCACCAAATCCATCGAGCTGGTCGTGATGGTCATCCTCGGCGGCATGGGCAACACGATCGGCGTCGTGCTGGCGGTGATCCTGCTCACGCTGCTCCCCGAGCTGCTGCGGCCGGTGGCCGACTTCCGGATGATCCTCTATTCGCTCCTGCTGATCATCCTGATGCTGGTCCGCCCGCAGGGCCTGTTCAGCTTCCGCCGCCAGCCCAAGCCCTGACATGCCCGCCGCTCCCGCCGCCGCCCCGGCCCCCGCCGCCCCCCTGCTCCAGCTTGAGCAGACGACCCTCCGTTTTGGCGGGCTCACGGCGGTCAATGCCGTCGACTTCACCGTCGGCGAAAACGAGCTGGTCGGGCTGATCGGCCCGAACGGCGCCGGCAAGACGAGCCTCTTCAACCTGATCACCGGCGTGTACCGGCCCACCTCGGGCTGCGTCCGTTTCGCCGGGCAGGACCTCGCGCGCGTGCGCCCGCCCGCCCGGGCCGGCCTGGGCCTCGCCCGCACCTTCCAGAACATCCGCCTCTTCGGCTCCCTCTCGGTGTTCGACAACGTCCGGGCGGCCATGAACCTCCACCGGGGCACTTCCGCCTGGCAGACGCTGGTGCGCGGCCGCCGCTACCGGGCCGACGAGGCCGCGATCGCCCGGCGCGCCGAGGAGCTGCTGGCCCTCTTCAACCTGCTCCGCTTCCGCGACGCTCCCGCCCGGAGCCTCCCCTACGGCGACCAGCGCCGGCTGGAAATCGTCCGCTGCCTGGCCACCCGCCCGCGCCTGCTCCTGCTCGATGAGCCGGCCGCCGGCATGAACGCCAGCGAGAAGGTGGCCCTGATCGGGCTCATCTGCCGGGTGCAGCGGGAATTCCAGCTCTCGGTGCTGCTCGTCGAACACTCCATGCGCGTCGTCATGGGCTGCTGCTCACGCCTCGGCGTGCTCGACCACGGCGTGAAGATCGCCGAAGGCACCCCCGCGGAGATCCAGTCCGACCCCAAGGTGATCGAGGCCTACCTGGGCGAGGACCACTCCCACTCGCTGGCGCACCTCTGATGCTGACCGTCACCGATCTTTCCGTCTCCTATGGCGCCAGCGCGGCGCTCGCCGGCGTGTCGTTCCGCATCGAACCCGGGAAAATTGTCACCCTGATCGGGGCCAACGGGGCGGGCAAGACCACCACCCTGCGCACGCTCTCCGGCCTGCTCCGGGCCCAATCGGGCCGGATCGAGTTCCTCGGCGAGGACATCTCCCGGCTGCCGCCCCACCAGATCGTCGCCCGCGGGCTCGCCCAGGTGCCCGAAGGCCGGATGGTGTTCTCCAACCTCACCGTCGCGGAAAACCTCGCCCTCGGTGCCTACCGCCAGACCGACCCTGGCCGGATCGCCCGGAAACGCGACTCCGTGTTCGCGATGTTTCCCCGCCTCCGCGAGCGCCTGGCCCAGCCGGCCGGCACGCTGTCAGGCGGGGAGCAGCAGATGCTGGCCATCGGCCGCACCCTCATGAGCGAACCGCGCCTGCTCCTGCTCGACGAGCCTTCCCTCGGCCTCGCCCCCAAGCTCATCAGCACCATCTTTGAAAAAATCGTGGAGCTCAACCGCGACCACGGCCTGACCATTCTGCTCGTGGAACAGAACGCCCGGCTGGCCCTGGAAATCTCCCACACCGCCTACGTGCTGGAGACCGGCCGCGTGGTGCTGCAAGGGCCGTCCCGGGAGCTGCGCGATCATCCGCAGCTCAAAGCCGCCTACCTCGGCGGCTGAGGCCCCCGGCGGCCGGCCGGCCGATTTTGCCGGCTCCCGCTTGATTTTTCGCCCCGATTGCATAACAAGCGCATCCCCTCAGTCACTTTATCCTCCCTCCCATGTCCACTGCCACTCCACAAAAATTCGAGTTCCAAGCCGAAATCAAGCAGCTGCTCGATATCGTCATCCACTCGCTCTACACCGAGAAGGAAATCTTCGTCCGGGAGCTGGTGTCCAACGCCTCCGACGCCCTCGAGAAGCTCCGCCACCTCCAGATCACGGAAAAGGAGATCCACGACGACGCCCAGGCCCTGGAAATCAACCTCACCACGGACGACAAGGCCAAGACCATCACCATCCAGGATTTCGGCCTCGGCATGACCCGCGCCGAGCTGGTCGAGAACCTCGGCACCATCGCCCACTCCGGTTCCAAGGCCTTCCTCAAGGCCCTCGGCGAATCCGGCGCCAAAAATTCCGCCCTCATCGGCCAGTTCGGCGTCGGCTTCTATTCCGCCTTCATGGTGGCCAAGTCCGTCAAGGTCTACACCCACTCCTGGCGCAAGGACGAGCCCGGCCAGCTCTGGACCAGCGACGGCTCCGGCAGCTACGAAATCGAGGAGGCCGCCGACCAGCGCCGCGGCTGCAAAATCGTCATCGAGCTGAAGGACGACTGCGCCGACTACGCCCAGGAATGGCGCCTGAAGGACATCCTCACCCGCTACAGCGCCTTCGTCGGCTTCCCCATCACGCTCAACGGCACCAAGCTCACCAACATCCAGGCCCTCTGGCTGCGCAGCAAGGCCGAGATCAAGGACGAGGAGTACGCCGAGTTCTACAAGTTCCAGACCCACGCCCACGACGATCCCCGTTACCGCCTCCACTTCTCCGCCGACGCCCCCCTCTCGATCAACGCCCTGCTCTTCGTCCCGCAGGAAAACACCGAGAAGCTCGGCTTCGCCCGCCTCGAGCCCGCCGTGGCCCTCTATTGCCGCAAGGTCCTGATCGACGCCAAGCCGAAGGACCTGCTGCCCGAGTGGCTCCGCTTCCTCAAGGGCGTGATCGACAGCGAGGACCTGCCCCTGAACATCTCGCGCGAGACGATGCAGGACAAGGCCCTGCTCGATAAACTCGGCAAGGTCATCACCAAGCGTTTCCTCAAGCTGCTGGAG
>CAISJA010000025.1 GCA_903885525.1 uncultured Opitutaceae bacterium | reverse complement strand
GGTCAACGGACGCGCCCGCGCCCTCGAGCTGGCCGACCGCATGACCTACGATCTTTCCCGCGCCGAGGCCGAAACCCGCCGCCTCGCCCTCGTGGCCAGCCGCACCATGTCCGCCGTCGTGCTCGCCGACGCCGAGTGGAACATCGACTGGGTCAACGACAGTTTCACCCGGTACTTCGGCTTCACCCTGGAGGAGGCGAAAGGACGCCGGCCCGGCGAGCTGCTCAGCGGTCCGGAGACTTCGGCCGCCACCCTGGCGGCGATGCGGCAGGCCGGGGCGGAAGGCCGGCAGTTCCGGGGCGAGATGGTGCATTACACCAAGGACCGGCGGAAGATCTGGGTCGAAGTCGAGACGCAGCCCTTGCAGGACGCGGCCGGGCGGTGCACCGGCTACATGGGCCTGCTGCTCGACATCACCGGCCGGAAGGAGTCGGAACAGGCCATCCAGGGCAGCGAGGAGCGGTTCCGCCTGCTCGTCTCGGGGGTCAAGGACTACGCCATCATCATGCTCGATGCGCAGGGGCGGATCGCGAGCTGGAACGAGGGGGCCGAAACCATCTTCGGCTATGCGGCCGAGGAGGTGCTCGGCCGGCCCTCCGCCCTCTTCTATCCGGAGGCGGCGGCGGCGCGGCGACATCCCGAGGAGGAGCTGGCCCTGGCGGAGAGCACCGGCCGCTGCGAAGTGGAAAACTGGCGGGTCCGCCAGAACGGCACGCGCTTCATGGCGCAGATCAATGTGACCGCCCTGCGCGACGACGCGGGCAAACTGCGGGGTTACTCCAGCATCACCTGCGACATCATGGACCGGAAGGTGCGGGAGCTGGCCCTCCTCAACGCGCAGGAGGAGCTGGCGACGGTCAACCGGCTACAGCGCGCCGTGTTGGACGGCGCGGATTTCAGCATCATCAGCACCACGCCGGGGGGCCTGATCACGATCTTCAGTCACGGGGCGGAACGGATGCTGGGCTACGGCCGGGAGGAGATCATCGGCCAGCAGACCCCGGTGCTGATCCATGATCCGGCCGAACTGGCGGACTGCGCAGCGAAGCTGCAAGAGCAGCTCGGGCGGGCCGTCGCCCCCGGGTTTGAGACCCTGATCGCTGCTGCCGGGAGGGGAGCGGTCGACGAGCGCGAGTGGACCTATGTCCGCAAGGACGGCTCCCGGCTGCCGGTCATGCTCAGCCTCACCGCCCTCGTGACGCCGGCCGGAACTGTCACCGGCTACCTCGGCATCGCTCGGGATATCACCGCCCAGAAACAGGCGGAGCAGGCCGTGCGCGAGAGCGAGCAGCGGTTCCGCCGGCTTTTCGAGGATTCCGCCGAGGCCATCCTCATCATCGAGGGTGAGCGCTTCATCGAGTGCAACGCGGCGGCTCTCGCGATGCTGCGGATGCAGGGACATGGCCAGATCCGGAACCTCTCCCCGCGGGAGATCTCGCCCGAGTTCCAGCCGGATGGCAGCCGCTCGGACCAGAAATCCGCAGAGAGGATCGCCCAAGCGTTTGCGCAGGGCAGTTGCCTGTTTGAATGGCAGCATCTCCGGGCCGATGGCGAGCCCTTCATCGCCGAGGTCCTGCTGACGCCGATCCTCGACCGGGAGCGCCGGCTGCTGCATGTGGTCTGGCGCGACATCACGGAGCGCAAGCGCGCCGAGGCGGAGATGGTCCGGCGGGAGTCGCTCTTCCGGTTCATCTTGGACGCGCTGCCGATCGGCGTGACGTGGAATTATTTTGGCGAGCAGAACGAGGAGTACGTCAACGAGGGCGTGCTGCGTATCACCGGCCTGACGCGGGCACAGGCCCGCGAGCCGGGCATCTACCGGCGGATCACGCACCCGGAGGACTGGGCGCGGCAGGAAGCCGAGGTGGCGCGGATGGAGCGGGGCGAGATCGACCGGTACAATTTCGAAAAACGCTACCTGCTGCCGGAGGACCGGCTCGTCTGGGTGATGCAGGAGGTGCAGGTCTATCGCGACTCCGCGGGCCGCATCCTGCAGGAGGTGGCCACGATCCTCGACATCACCGAGCACAAGCGTTTCGCCGAGGAGCTGGGGATGGCGAAGGAGGGGGCGGAGACCCTCAACCAGCAGTTGGAAAACGCCATCGACCGGGCGCAGCAGGCCGCGATGGAGGCCAACCAGGCCACCATGGCCAAGAGTCAGTTCCTCGCCACGATGAGCCATGAGATCCGCACGCCGATGAATGGCATCATCGGCATGACCAGCCTCCTGCTCGACACCGCGCTCACCCGCGAGCAGCAAGATTTCGCCGAGACGATCCGCCACAGCGGCGAGGCCCTGCTCACGATTATCAACGACATCCTAGATTTTTCGAAGATCGAGTCGGGCCGCCTCGAGCTGGAGCAGGCCGAGTTCAACCTCCGCGACTGCGTGGAAAGCGCCCTCGATGTGCTCACCACCCGCGCAGCAGAAAAGCACCTCGACCTGCTTTACGAGATCCCAGACGGCGTCCCCGGCGCGTTGGTCGGCGATGTCACACGCCTGCGGCAGGTGATCGTCAACCTGCTGGGCAATGCCATCAAGTTCACCGAACAGGGGGAAGTGGTGCTGTCCGTCCGGTTCCAGCCGGGCGCGTCGGGCCGGGTGGAACTCCGGTTCAGCGTGCGCGATTCGGGCATCGGCATTCCGGATGAGGCCATGAGCCGGCTTTTCCAGTCCTTCAGCCAGATTGATGCCTCGACTACGCGCCGATTCGGCGGCACCGGGCTCGGGCTGGCCATCAGCAAGCGGCTGGTGGAGCTGATGGGCGGCCGGCTGTGGGCCGAGAGCAAGCTGGGCGTGGGCTCGGTCTTCCATTTCATCGCGCAGTTCGGCGGGGTCCCGGATGAGCCGCAGCCGGGCCTGGCCGGCGCGGGTGCCGGGTTGAACGGCCGCTCCCTGCTGATCGTCGACGACAATGCCACCAGCCGGCGCATTCTCAGCGAGATCACCCTTGGCTGGGGCCTGCGGCCGGAGACGGTCGAGGGCGGCCCGGCGGCCTTGGAGCTGCTGGCGACCGGCCGGCGGTTCGACGCCGTCATCCTCGACCTGCAAATGCCCGGGATGGACGGCTGTCTGCTCGCGCAGGAAATCCGCCGCGAGTATCCGCCCGGCACCCCGCCGCTCCTGTTGCTCGCAACGCCCGGCCATCGGGCCATGCCTGAACTGTTCGACGTCACCTTGTCCAAGCCGGTGAAGCCGGCCCTGTTGCAGGAGGGCCTGGGCCGGTTGCTGGCGTGCCACCGCCTGGGCTCCGCCTCCGTGCCGGCGGCGGCCGCCCCGTCCGCTCCGGCGGCCTGCTTTCCCGGCGGGCCGCACCTGCTGCTCGCGGAGGACAATATCGTCAACCAGAAGGTGGCCCTCCACCTGCTCAAGAGCATCGGTTGCACGGCGGAGGTGGCCAACAACGGCCGGGAGGTCCTCGCCGCCCTGCAGCGGCACCGCCATGAAATAGTGCTGCTGGACGTGCAGATGCCGGAGATGGACGGCCTCGAATGCGCCCGCATCCTCCAAGAGCGTTACCCCGATCCCGCGCAGCGTCCGACCCTGATCGCGCTCACCGCGAATGCCATGCAGGGGGACCGCGAGATCTGCCTCGCGGCGGGCATGGATGACTATCTGAGCAAGCCGATCAAAAAGGCGGAATTGCTGGCGGCCCTCGCTCGGGCGCAGGAGCAGCGGGCCGCCCGCGCGGCGGCAGTGGCGGGGTGACGGGACCCCGGCAGATCCTGCCCCGCCACGCGCGCAGCAGGCGGGGCGTCGCCCTCCGGCGACCGTCCGGGCCGGGGCAGGGCACCGACCGCTGCGGACAATGCGCGGCGGCGACGCGACGGGACCTCAGCCGCCGCTGGCCGGGGGATGGCCGAGCGAGTGCGCCACGGCCGGCCAGAGCTGGGCGGTGCGTTCGGCGAGGATGGCGCGGCACTTCGCCACCTCGGCGCGCCGGCGGGCGAGGTTTGCTTCCGCAATTTCGGCCAGGTCGTCGAGATTGTAGACATAGACGTCGCCGATCTGGGCGGCTGCGGGCTCGACATCGCGCGGCAGGGCGAGGTCGACCAGAAAGAGCGGGCGGGAGCGGCGGCGCCGCATGGCAGCCTCGGCCATGGCCCGGGTGATGACGGCGTGCGGGGCGGAGGTGGAGCTGGCGACGATGTCGGAGTCGGCGAGGATTTCGGGCAGGTCGGCCATGCTGGCGGCCCAGCCGCCGGCGGCGGCGGCCATCTCCTCCGCCTTGGAAAGGGTGCGGCTGGCGACGGTGATGGCTTTGGCG
>CAISJA010000024.1 GCA_903885525.1 uncultured Opitutaceae bacterium | reverse complement strand
CGCTCTGGTTGTACCAGCTCTTCACCCCCTCCATCGAGGCGACGTTGAGGTCGTAGAGCGAGTACTTCGATTTCCGTCCGCAGGTGATGATGTTGCCCTTGTAGAGCTTGAGGCGGACCAGGCCGCTGACGTGCTTTTGCGACTCCTCGATCAGGGCCTGCAGCGCCTCGCGCTCGGGGGCGAACCAGAAACCGTAGTAGACCAGCTCAGCGTACTTCGGGATGAGCGAATCGCGCAGGTGCATGACCTCGCGGTCCATCGTGAGCGACTCCACCTGGCGGTGGCCGTGCATGAGGATGGTGCCGCCCGGCGTTTCGTACACGCCGCGCGACTTCATGCCGACGAAGCGGTTTTCCACGAGATCGACGCGGCCGATGCCGTGCTTGCCGCCGAGGGTGTTCAGGGTCCGCAGCACCTTGGCGGGCGACAGCTTCTTGCCGTTCACGGCGGTGCAGTTGCCCTTGTCGAAAGTCAGCTCGACGTATTCGGCCTGGTCCGGCGCGTCCTCAGGGGAAACGGAGAGCTTGAACATCCCCTTGTTCTCGGGAGTGGTCGGGTCGAACCAGGGGTCCTCCAGGATGCCGGCCTCGTAGGAGATGTGGAGGAGGTTGCGGTCCATCGAATAGGGTTTCTTGAGGGAGGCCTCGACGGGAATCTTGTTCTGCTCGCAGTACGCGATCATCTCGGCCCGGCCGGGGAATTTTTCCCGGAAGTTGTCGAGCTTCCACGGGGCGATGATCTGGAGCTGCGGGGCAAGCGCCATGTAGGTCAGCTCGAAGCGGCACTGGTCATTCCCCTTGCCGGTGGCGCCGTGGGAGACGGTGTCGGCTTTTTCCTTGCGCGCGATGTCGAGCTGGGCCTTGGCGATGAGGGGGCGGGCGATGGAGGTGCCGAGGTAGTACTGGCCCTCGTAAATGGCGTTGGCGCGCACCATCGGATAGATGAAATCGCGGGCGAATTCCTCCACCAGGTCGAGGGTGTAGTGCTTGCTCGCGCCGGTCTTTTTCGCCTTGGCGGGCAGGCCCTTCAGCTCCTCCTCCTGGCCGATGTCGGCCGCGAACGTGACGATCTCGGCGTCGTACGTTTCACGGAGCCATTTGACAATGACGGAGGTGTCGAGACCTCCAGAGTAGGCGAGCACGATCTTCATGGTAGGATGGCCAGTGTGCGGCGGAAGCCCGGCCGGTCGCAAAAGAAAAATGCGTCACCCCCGCGAAGCGTCCCGGACAATCCAGGACTAAATACCGCCGGTCAATTGCCGGCGCGGCTCCACCACAACCGAGACCAAGGCAGGCTGGAACCACAGAGGATGCAGATGGGCACAGGGGGACCGGGACAGAAGAAACCACGAATGAACACCAAGGGACAGGAATCAGACACAGGGCGGGGCGCTCGTCTCCGGGTCGATCGGCGGTCAGCGACACCCGGGGTTGACCACGAAACATGGGAGCGGCCCACCCCCCACCCTCACTTTCACTCTTCCCTCCCTCAGCCCTGCGCCAGCAGGGCGAGGATGGCTTTCTGGACGTGGAGCCGGTTCACGGCCTCGTCGAAAATCACGGAGCGGGGATGGTCGATGACCGCTTGGGAAGCCTCCTCCCCCGCATGGGCGGGCAAGCAGTGCATGAAAAGCGCGTCCGGCTTGGCGGCGGCGAACAATTTCTCCGTCACCTGGTAGGGCAACAGGCGTTGCGCCCGCTCGGCGTGCTCGCTCTCCTGGCCCATGCTGGCCCAGACATCCGTGTAGACGATGTCAGCCCCGGCGACCGCCTCGAAGGGATCGCTGGTGAAATGAAAGGCCGCCCCGGACCGGGCCGCGATTTCCCGGATCTTTTCCCCCGGGCCGTAGCCGGCCGGGCCGCCGAGCGAGACCTGCATCCCGAAGAGCTGCGCGCCCATGATCCAGGAATTGGCCATGTTGAAGCTACAGTCGCCGAGGAAAGCGATCTTGCGCCCGCGCAGCGAGTCAAGGAGGTCGCCGGACGGACCGGCCCAACGCTCCGCGGCGGTGAAGGCGTCGGAGTAGATCTGGCAGGGGTGGAAAAGATCGGTCAGCGCGTTGACGACGCTCACCCCGCCCTGTTCGGCGAGCTCGTCGAGATCGGTCTGCTTGTACGTGCGAATGACGATGCCGTGGATGAAGCGGGAGAGCACCTTGGCGGTGTCGCGGATGGTTTCGCCCCGTCCGAGTTGGATGTCATTCACGCCGAGGAAGAGGGGGCGGCCACCGAGTTCATGGATGCCCACTTCAAACGAGACCCGGGTGCGCGTGCTCGACTTGGCGAAAATCATCGCCCAGGTCTGCCCGGCGAGCGGCTGTTCGTGCCGGCCGCGCTGCTGCTTGAGATGCCGGGCCAGCGTGAAGATCCGCGCCACCTCGGCGGTGGTGAAGTCGGTCTCCCGGAGAAAATGGCGGGGCTTCATGATAGAAAGGGGCGGTATCTAGGCGTCCAGACCCGCTGCGGCGAGCGCGAAATCGCCCGGCTGCTGCACCCAACCCGGCATTGACGGACCCGCCCGCGGCGGCAAGCCTCGCCCCATGCGCCCGCTCTCCCCCGTCGCCCCGCGTGTCCGCCGCTCGCTGGCCTCGCTGGCCTCGCTGGCCGGACGGCTGGGCCCGGATGGCGTGCGTTTTTACCGCTTCGGCTCCGCCGCGCCACACTGGCCGCTGGCCCCGGCGGGGGCCGATCTGGACATCGGCTCCGAGCTGCCTGCTGCCAGCCCCGAGATTCAGCTTGGCCTGCGTCATGAGATTCTGAAAGGAATCGAAGCCCTGCCCACGGTCCGTCCGGTTGACCTCGTGGATTTCGCCACCGTCACCCCGGATTTTCTCCGCCACAGCGGCGCCCGCCTGCTGCCGCTTCCCGATGACTACGCTTGAGCAAAGCCGCGCCGACCTTGAGGCGATTGTCGCTCGCCGGGCGGAAGCCCTGGCCGCCTATGAGGCAGCCGGTTCAGACCGCGACCGGGATTCGGCCATCCTGCGGTGTGAGCTGGCTTGCCCACGCCGCCGAAAAATCCGTTCGCCAGAAAAAATATGGAATCCGCCTCCGCCCAATTGATTGACGACCTCTGCTCGCCCGATCCCGCCCGGGTGGCGGCGGCGCTCCAGGCGGTCGCACCCCACCGCGAGACCCTGGCCCCGCTGTTGCTCGGCCGGTTGCTGGAAGCCGCCATGCGCCCCGAGGTGTGGCTGAGCAGTGAGACCCTACCCTCACCGGTCTTCCTGCTCTACCTCGCCGCCGCCTGGCGCCTGACCGACGCGCACCCGCTGGTCGCGGCCTTCCTGCGCCTGCCCCCGCCGCAATGCGACGAGTTGCTGGGCGACTTCATCACCGAGGGAGCGCGCCTGGTGCTCGCAGACACCTGGCCGGGTGATCTGCTCGCCATCGAGGCCATTGCCTTGGACAGCGGCGCCAATCCGTATGCCCGGGGCACCGCGCTCGGCGCGGCGGCCCTGCTGCTGGAGCGCGGCGTATTGCCCCGCGCCGAAGTGCTCAACTTCTACACCCGCTTCGCGTCCTCACCACTCGACCCCGACAACGGCAACGATGTGCAGGTCGCCAGCGAGTTGGTCAGTTCGATCATGGATCTGCGCGCCTGGGAACTGCGCGACACCGTCACGACGCTGTACGAACGCGACCTGGTGAACTCCGACTATGCGGGCGCCGAGGAGGAGGCGCTGGCTGAACTGGAGCCCGGTGCCACCCTGGAATCAGACTCAGTCCGCTTTCCGCCCCCCATCACTGATGCATGGCAAGAGGTGCAGCACTGGTGCTTCTTCGATCCGCTGCACCCGGGTCGGAGCAAGTGGACCCCGCCGCCCAAGGATACCAAGGAGCGCACGCTGCTGACCGACCACGACCGCACTCCACCTGCCCACGCACCCTGGGAGCCGCCCCGGCCCTACCTGGCTCCGGCCAAGCCCGGGCGCAATGATCCCTGCTCCTGCGGCAGCGGGAAGAAATCCAAGAAATGTTGCGGCGCGTGACCGGGCGGGCCGGTCCAACAGATTCCTGGCAAAAATGAGGCGGCCGGAACGTCCGGACTCGGCGGTGATGAGGAAGGATGGCCCCTCCGTCTCGTATTTGCACCAGTCGGCTCAGGCGGTGGCAGCAGCACCTCGAAGGCGGCTGCCCGGAAATGCCGGTCGGTGGTCAGGGCCCTGGTCAGCCGCAATTCGCGCATGGTGACAAAGCTAGCCCGAGTTCGTGAGTTCGGCTTGCAGGCAAAAGTTTCTTCAGAGGAGAGGTGTCTTTGGGCGGGAGAGGCAGGAGACAGTCCCCGGAAGTCAGGCAGGTTGGAACCACAAATGAACCCGAATTGACACGAATAGGGCTGGGGTTGAATCCGTGCCAGCAAGGCAGTCCGGGGCTGGAAATCCCGGGATCTTTGCCACGACCGGCCACCTCCGGCTTGTGGGCGGCGGTGAGTCTGGTCCGGGGTCACCGCCCCCGACTGCAAGTTCCGAGTCGCGAGCAAGCTCGCTTCTACACAGCCGATGAGCCGCTTGGGTCGCCCTGCTGTCAGCACCTATCCCCTTCACTTTCCACTTTGGCCATGTTGTCGCGGGGCTCCAACGCGGCTACTGGCCGGGGGAGCTGCGCTTGAGCCAAGCAAAAGCGCGGCTACGGGTTCAGACTGGGGCTTTCGTTGCCAGCACGCCGCGGATGAGTGCGGTGGCGCGGGTGAGGTGCTCGGGGGTGGCGATGAGCGGGGGCAGCAGGCGGATGGTGTTGCCGCCGGCGGAGGGGACGAGCAGGCCGGACTCGCGGAGCGCAGCCAGGCAGGGGGCGGGATCCGCGTGCAGGGCGATCCCGAGCATGTAGCCCCGGCCGGTCACGGCCTTCACCTGCCGGGGAAAGTCAGCGGCGAGTTTTTCCAGTTCCGTTTTCCAGGCCGCGCCATTGGCCGCGACCTTGGCGATGAGATTCTCCCGCTCCAGAGTGTCGAGCACGGCCAGCGCGGCGGCACAGGCCAGCGGCGTGCCGCCGAAGGTGCTGCCGTGCGAGCCGGGGGTGAAAAGATCGGCGTGCTTCTCCGCCGCCCAGAAGGCACCGATCGGGTAGCCGCCGCCCAGGCCCTTCGCCATGCCGATGGCATCGGCCCGGACCCCGCTGGGTTGGAAGGCGTAGAAAGCCCCGGTGCGGCCGAGGCCGCTCTGCACCTCGTCGAGCATGAGCAGCAGGTTGTGCCGGTCGCACAGCTGGCGCAGGCCCCAGAGGAATTCGTCGGTGCAGACCTTGATCCCGCCTTCGCCCTGGACGGTCTCGACAAAGATCGCGGCGGTGTCCTCGTCGATCAGCTCGGCAAAGCTCGGCACGTTGTTCAGCTCGCCGAAGGCAAAGCCGGAGAGGAGCGGGCGGAAGCCCTTCTGGATTTTCTCCTGCGGGGTGGCGCTCATGCCGCCAAAGGTGCGGCCGTGAAATGCCCAGTGGGCGCCGATGACCTTGATGCACTTGCCCTCGACGCCGGACTTTTTCAGGCCGTGGAGCCGGGCGAGCTTGAGCAGGCCCTCATTGGCCTCGGCGCCGGAGTTGCAGAAGAAGACACGGCCGGGGCCGGCCTGCTGGACGAGGCGGCGGGCGAGCTCGCCCTGCAGCGGGTGCCGGAACAGGTTGCTGGTGTGGATGAGCTCGCCGGCCTGGTGCCGGATGGCCGCCACCCACGCCGGATGGCAGTGCCCGAGCGCGCTCACCGCCACGCCGGAGGTGAAGTCGAGGTACTCGCGCCCGGTATCGTCCCAGACCGACACGCCCGATCCGCGCACCAGCGTGAGCGGGGCGCGGGCGTAGCTTTTCATCACATAGGCGTCGTAAAGCTCGGCGGTGTTGGTGCGGACGATGGAGGGCGGGGTCACGGGATTTGAAATTTTCGATTTTCGATTCTTGATTTGCGCTTCTGACTTCTGACTTCTGACTTCTGACTTTTCGATTCTGGATTCTGGCTTTTCCGACTGTTGCGTACACTTCTCGGCAGGATATCTCACCCCGGATTTTCCTGGGCAACCTGGTGTCACCGAAGCTGTGGCGGGGCTAGTGCCGAAGGGACATCAACAGACCCAAGGGGGTGGCGCTGGAATCCGTGCCATCGTGGCAATCTGAGGCGGTTTGTATGGCGATAGTGAAGTTAAGGCGGAATGAGAAACGGTCACATGCAGGGCCGGGGAGGGCCTCGGCAATCAAAAATCAAGAATCCAAAATCGAAAATGGCCCTCAGCCCTGGACTATTTCGGTGCCGACGCCGCGGTCGGTGAAGATCTCGAGGAGGAGGCTGTGGGGCATGCGGCCGTCGACAAAATGGACGCGCTGCACCCCTTCCTCGAGGGCGCGGGCGGCGCTGGCGACCTTCGGGCGCATGCCCTTGTCGATCACGCCCTTTTTCTTCAGCCCCTCGATCTCGCTGGTCTTGAGGGTGGAGATGAGCGAGGCCGGGTCCTGCGGGTCGGAGAGCAGGCCGGGGACGTCGCTCATGTACACGAGCCGGCGGGCGCGCAGGGCGCTGGCGACACGGCCGGCGGCGGTGTCGGCGTTGATGTTGTAGGGCTTGCCGTCGAGCCCCTCGGCCACGGGGGAGATGACGGGCATGGAGCCTTCGGCGATTTCCTTTTTGATGAGCTTGACCTTCACCTCGGTGACATCGCCGACGTAGCCGAGGTCGCAGGGGCGGCCGTCGTCGTCCACGGCCAGCTTTTCGCAGACGAGCACGCTGTCGCCGGGCAGGCCGACCGGGCGGCCCTTGACGCTCAGGATCGTGTCGCAAACGTCCTTGTTCACGCATTCGTCGAGCGTGCGTTTGACGATGGCGATGGTCGCCTCGTCGGTGACGCGCAGGCCGTTGATGAAGTTGGGCTGCAGGCCGGCCGCATCCATGGCCTTGCTGATGGCCTTGCCGCCGCCGTGCACGACGACGACGTTGATACCCACGGCGGCGAGAAAGGCGAGGTCGCCGGCGACGCGCAGGCGGACGGTGGGGTCCGGGTCGTCCATGAAGCTGCCGCCGTATTTCACCACGAAGGTGGAGCCGCGGAAGGATTGGATGTAGGGCAGCGCCTCCAGCAGCACGCGGGCCTTGGCGATGAGTTCCGGGACGTCCATGGCGGGCGGGGGGCTACCGGTTGGCATGCACCACCTTGGCGGGCGGGAAGCCGTTGAACCAGGTGGAGGAAGCATGGCTGTAGGCACCGATGTTGACACTGTAGACGAGGTCGCCGCGCTCCAGTTCGGGCAGGTTTTCGGCCATGGAGACGACGTCCAAAGCGTCGCAGGTGGGGCCGAAGACCGAGCAGATCGAGGTGGGGCCCTTCTTGAAGGCGTGCACCGGATACTTGCAGTGGTCGAAGATGACGCCGGAGTAGGTATGGTAGACGCCGTCGTTGATGTAATAGCAGGTCTTCCCGTCCCGCACGGCCTTGCCGATGATGGAGGAGACGCTGGTGCCGCAGACGGCGGCGAAGAACCGGCCCGGCTCGGCGAGCACCTGGATGTCGGCGGGGAAGAGGCGGTCGAGCTCGGTGTTGATGACCTTGGCGAGTTCGGCGAAGGGGCGGACGCTGGCATCGTATGGAGCGGGGAAGCCGCCGCCGATGTCGAGCAGGTTCATCTTGGTGTAGCCGCGGCTGCGGGCCTCCTGGAAGACGCCGGCGGTGAGGCTGAGGGCCTGGACGTAGTTCTCGAAGTTGGTCGTCTGGCTGCCGACGTGGAAGCTGATGCCTTCCACGGTCAGGCCGAGGCGGTCGGCCTCAAGGATGAGGTCGACGGCCTCGCCGGGCGAGGCACCGAACTTTGAGGACAGCTCGACCATGGCGCCGGTATTGGGCACCTTGAGCCGGAGGGCGAGGCCCGCATCGGGCGCGTGCCGCTTGATCTTGTGGATCTCCTCCCGGTTGTCGAAGGTGACGAGGGGCTTGTACCGGTTCAGCTCCTCCAGCGTGTCGGTGGGCTTGGTCGGGTTGGCGTAGATGATCTTGTCCCAGATCCAGTCCTGCCGCTGTTTCGCCGGCAGGTGCCTGATGTTCTGGTAGACGATCTTGAACTCCGGCATCGAGGCGACGTCGAAGCTGGCGCCCTCCTCGAAGAGGGTGCGCACGATCATCGGGTCCGGGTTGGCCTTGACCGCGTAGTAGGCCTGCACCCGGGGCAGGTGCTTCTTGAATTCCCGGTAGACCTTCCGCAGGGCGTCATGGTCGATGACGAACAGCGGCGTGCCGTGTTGCCGCGCGAGATTCTGGAGCCGGGACTTCGTGATCATGGTGCCGGTCAACCCGCGTCCGTGACGAGGAAGTTTTTGAACTGCCACGGATCCTTCCTGTCGAGGTCGGGCTTGTTGTACTTCTCGAAGGTGGTGTCGCGGCCCTTGAGCGGGGTCCAGTCGGAGGATTTGGAGATCCATTGGCCGAGGTAGGGCTTGGCGAGGTTGAGGATGTAGTCGTGCGGCAGCTCGTCGGGCACGCGGACGCCCTCCGTGGGGTTTTCCATCATCCACATCGAGGCGGCGACGACGGAGATGGCGACCTGCATGGTGGTGGCGTTCTGGTGGGGGACGAGGCGGCGGGACTGCTCGATGGAGAGGTCGGAGCCGACCCACCAAGAGTTGTAGGCGTGGCCCATGATGAGCGCGCCGAGGATGTCGGCGCCGCCGGTGATCTCATCGTTCATGATGCGCTGGTTCTCGTTCAGCTTGTAGTTGTAGCCGCGCATTTCGTTGAGGGAGGCGATGGCCTCGTCGCAGGGGCAGTAGGCGTAGTGCATCGTGGGGCGGTACACGGCCTGCTTGCCCTCCCAGACGGTAAGCTTGTCGGAGATGGTGAAGGCTTCGCCGTGGCGGACGACCATGCCGAGGATGTTGTAATCCGGCACCCAGGAGCGGACCCAGGTGTTGATGCCCATCTGGGCGAGGCAGATCTGGTTTTGCGGGCCTTCCTTGTGGGTGAAGGCGTTTTTCGGGAGCTGCTTTTCATGCGTACCCCAGCCCATCTCGGCGGTGGTGGTGCCCTCCTCGCGGAAGCCCTCGATGCTCCAGGTGTTGACGAATTCGTCGACCTGCTTGGGCCGGTTGGTGATCTGGGTGTCGCGCTCGGAGCAGTGGATGACCTTGACGCCGAGGGCGCGGGCGAGGTGGTTGAACTG
>CAISJA010000023.1 GCA_903885525.1 uncultured Opitutaceae bacterium | reverse complement strand
CAGGGGGGCGGGAAACGCAATCCGGGGAAGGCCCCGCCCGCGAGATTCCTGACAGGGGGTCGTCAGGAGCGCGGAAGCGGCCGGCTCAGGCCTTGGTCAGGTCGGCGAAGAGGGTGAGGTGGGCCTGGATCTGCTGCTCGGCGGTGAAGCGGGCTTCGGCATAGCGGCGGGCCTCGGTGCTGCAGCTCCGGCGCAGCCCGGGGTTGCGGATGAGACGGTCGAGGGCGTCGAGAAAGCCGGCCTGGTCATGGTTGCGCAGGAGGAAGCCCGAGCGGTCCGGGAGGAAGCATTCGCCCACGCCGACGATGTCGTAGGCCACGGCGGGCAGGCCGTGGAGCTGCGCCTCGATGAGAAAGTTGGAAAGGGATTCGCTCTGGGAGGCGAGCACCGCCACGTCGGCAGCCTGGTAGAGCGGCGTCGGATCGGACTGGTAGCCGAGGAAGCGCACGCGGCCGCCGAGGCCGAGACCGTGGGCGAGGCGCTCGCATTTCCGGCGGGTGAGGCCTTCGCCGCCGAGCCAGAGCTGCCAGTCGAGGTAGCCGGGGAGGAGGGAGCAAAGCTCGATCAGTTCGCGCTGGTTTTTTTCCGGGCGGAACATGGCGACGTTGAGGAGCACGACCGTGCTGGGATTGGCCCCGTAGTACTGCCGGAGGGAGGCATTGCGCGGGGCGTCGGTGGGGCGGGTGCGGAGCGCCGGGTTGTGGATGACGGTGATCTGGTGCGCCGGGAGGTCATAGCGGTCGGTGAGGACGCGCTTCGCCACATGGCTGTTGGCGACCACGTGGCGGCAGCGGCGCAGGGAGCGCAGGAAGAGCCAGGGCAGGTCCTTGCCGGTGCGCATAGTGCAAATGACCGCCGCGCGGGGCAGGCGCCGCTGGATAAAGCCGGCGTAACAATTGGCCATCCGGCCCATGCAGAGGACGAGGTCCGGGGCGGCCGCCTCCGCGGTGCGCAGCAGGCCCGGGGCGAACCAGTCGAGGTGGCAGTCGAAGGGTTGCAGGGACTTGAAGGCGAAGGGCTGGTTCAGCGCCTCGTCGCCGAGGGCGCCGCGGGGACGGAAGGTGAGCAGGGTGACCTCGTGGCCGGCGCGCGAGGCGGCGGCGCCGAGAAACACGGCCTGGCGTTCGGTGCCTCCGCTCCGGAGGTAGTCCTGGACGATGAGAATTTTCATTGCTCCGCGGTTAGACGTGTCAACATTGCCCGCATCATTCAATGCACAACTCATTCGTCAACCTGCTGGTCCGGTGGCTGGTGCTCGCGCTGGGGGTGGTGCTGAGCGCCCACTTCGTCACTGGCATCAGCTACGACAACGGGGAGACCCTCGTGGTGGTCGTGGTGGTGCTGAGCCTCTGCAACGCCGTCCTGAAGCCGCTGCTGGTGCTCTTCACCCTGCCGTTCATCGTGCTTTCCCTTGGCGTCGGGGTCTGGATCATCAATGCGCTCCTCTTTTATTTTGTCGGGCGGCTCGTGACCGGCTTCCACGTTGCCTCCTTCAGTGCGGCGCTCTGGGGGGCTCTGATCGTCAGCATGACCAATCTGCTGCTCAGCCGGATGCTGCGCCGGTCCGCGGTCCGGCCGCCTCCGCCAGCCGGTCGTGGTCCGGGCGGCGATGTCATCGATGTCTGAACGGCCTTCCGCCATGTCCAGCACGCAATACGATCTGGTTGTCATCGGCGGCGGTCCGGCCGGCTACGTGGGAGCGATCCGCGCCGCCCAACTGGGACGCAAAGTCGCCTGCGTCGAGCAGGAACGTGTCGGCGGCACCTGTCTCAACTGGGGCTGCATCCCGACCAAGGCGCTGCTCAAGAGCGCCGAGGTGTACCGCACCTTCCAGAAGGCCGCGAGCTACGGCCTGAGCGTCAGCGGCGTGGGCTTCGATTTTCCCCAGGTCATCGCCCGCTCGCGCAACGTCTCGAACCAGATGGCCAAGGGCGTCGAGTTTTTGTTGAAAAAGAACAAGGTCGACTGCTTCGCCGGCCAGGCGCAGGTGACCGAGCCCGGTCTGGTGGCCATCCTGACCGGGGCAGCGCCGGGCAGTTTTCTCCGCACCAAAAACATCCTGCTCTGCACGGGCCAGAAACCACGCCTG
>CAISJA010000022.1 GCA_903885525.1 uncultured Opitutaceae bacterium | reverse complement strand
GCTTGCCGCCGGCGCGGATGCATTTCTGGGTGTCGGCCACGCGCTTCCACGGGGCGGCCTGGTCGCCGAGAAAATAGGGCACGAACTGGTTCATGCCGGCATTCGTGAAGAGCAGGTTGGGGGCCGTCGGCAGGAGGGACGACGACGGCACGATGGCATGCTGCTTCGAGGCGAAGAAATCGAGGAATGACTGGCGGATCTGGGCGGAGGTCATGTCGGGAGGTGTCAGCCCGCGCAGGGCGGGAAAGGACAGGGAGAGTGAAGGACAGAGAACGGCGGCGCGCGGGGCGAGAGCAAAGTTGAGCGGCCCGGAGCACGGGATTAACATTGCAGGGCCGGCGGCTTCGCCTAGGAACAGGCTCAACATGCCGGGTCTGCCGTCATTCTCCCGCTGGTATTCCCGACGACCTCTCTCTTGGGCGCTGGTGCTCAGCCTGCTCGGCTTGTTGCCCTTGGGCTGCTCCCGCTCACGTGAGGACGCTGGAGCCCGGTCCAGCCCGACTTACACGGACCAGCCCGCGACCCCCGCCCGGCAGAGGTATCTCTTCGCCGTCCATCCCCTGTACAATCCGGCCAAGCTCGGGCAAGTTTACCAGCCGTTGCTCGACTACCTCAACGCCCGTCTGCCGGGAGCCCAACTGGAGCTGGAGGCCTCGCGGGACTACGCCGAGTACGAGAAGAAGCTGAGGCACCGGCAGGCGGAGGTGATTTTGCCTAATCCCCTGCAAACGCTGCACGCTCTCGGAACCGGATACCGGGTGATTGCGATCGCGGGCAGTCCGGCCGACTTTCGCGGGCTCTTCCTCGTCCGGCGGGACAGCGGCATCCATTCGCTCCAGGAACTCAAGGGACGTACGCTCGCCTATCCCGCCCGGACGGCGCTGGCGGCCTGCATCCTGCCGCAATGGCTGCTGCACCAGCAGGGCATCGATGTGAACAAGGACCTGGTCAACCGCTACGTCGGCTCACAGGAGTCCGCCATCATGAACGCCTGCCTGGGCGAGGCTGCGGCCGGCGTCACCTGGCCATTGCCCTGGCGCGCTTTCCAAAAGGATCATCCCCGGGAGGCCGCGCAGCTCCGTGTGCTGGCCGAGACCCCCACCCTGATCAGCAACTCGGTGATGGTGCGCGACGACCTGCCCGAGGCGTTCGTGACGAGCCTCCGCCAGTTGCTGCTGGAGCTGGATCGCAGCCCGGAGGGGCGGAGGATTCAGGCCGGGATGGAGACGGACCGTTTTCTGCCCGGGACCGCGGCCGATTACGAGCCGGCGCGGGAATTTATCGGCCGTTTCGCGCGGGAGGTCCGTCCCATCGACTGATGCCCTTGCTCCGCCACCTCACCCGTTTCATCTGGAGCAGCCTGCGGCGCAAAATCATGCTGCTGGTCGCCGGCGTGCTGGCCGTGCTGATCGCCTTTTTCATGTGGGATGTGACCCGGCGCCAGCGCGACCTGCTGCTCCAGTTGCAATCGGAGCAGGCCCGGCACATGGCCCGGTCGCTGGCCACCGCCTCGGCGGAATGGCTGGCGGCGCGTGATGTGGCCGGGCTGCAGGAGATCGTCGAGGCGCAGCGGTCCTACCCGGAACTCGTTTATGCGATGCTGCTGGATCCGGACGGGCGGGTGCTGGCCCACACCGACCGCACCCATCTGGGCAAATTTGTCCGCGATCTGCCGCCGCTCGCCGCGGAGGCGACGGTCCGGCGCGATGCCAGTGTGGTGGACATCACCACCCCGGTCTTGCTGGCGGACCGGCCGGTGGGTTGGGCGCGGCTCGGCTTCGGGCAATTGGAGAGCCGGGCGCGGCTGGCGGAAAACACCCGGAAGGGCTGGCAATACGCGGGCATGGCAATCGCCGTCGGCGCGCTCGTGGCCGGCCTGGTGGCCGCGAGTTTCACCCGGCGGCTGGGGCTGATCCGGGCGGTATCCGCGCAGATCCAGCGGGGCGGCGCCACCCGGCGCGTGCCGGATCTCGGGCAGGACGAAGCCGGCCAGCTCGGCCGCGACTTCAACGCCATGCTGGACACGCTGGCGCAGCGGACGCAGGAACTGGAAACCGTCAACCGCCGGCTGGAGGAATCCCGGCGGGAGGCGCTGCGGCAGATGGAAGCGGCCCAGGGCGCGCAACATCGTGAAGAGGAGTACAACCGCCAGCTGGAGCAGGAGGCGGCGGCCCGGCTGCGGGCGGAGGAGGCCATCCGGTTGCAAAGCGCGGCCCTCGAAGCCGCCGCCAACGCCATCGTCATCACCGACCGCTACGGCACCGTCACCTGGGCGAACCGCGCCTTCACCCTCCTCTCCGGCTACGGCCGGGAAGAGATCATCGGGCACCGGCTCGGCCGGCTGATCAGTTCGGGAAAACAGGACCGGGCTTTCTTTGTCAGCATGTGGAACGCCATTCTGGCCGACAGCGTCTGGCAGGGGGAATTGGTCAACCGGCGCAAGGATGGGAGCCTCTATCCGGAGGAAATGACCATCACCCCGCTCAAGGACGGCGGGAAGGAGATCACCCATTTCATCGCGATCAAGCAGGACATCAGCCAGCGCAAGCGCGACGAGGAGAGCCGGCAGGCGCTGGAGATGCGGTACCGGCAGGCGCAGAAGATGGAGGCGGTCGGGCGCCTCGCGGGCGGCATCGCCCACGATTTCAACAATCTGCTGACCGCCATCATCGGCAATGCCCAGCTCCTGCAGCTCGACGAGCACCTGACGCCCAGGCAGTCCGAGGCCGTCGCCCACATCGATTCCGCCGGCCGGCGGGCCGCGGGATTGACCAAGCAGATGCTCGCCTTCAGCCGCCAGCAGCCCGTGACGTTCGGACGGGTGGACCTGAACGACGTCGTGGCCAACATCGGCAAGATCCTGCCACGCATGCTGGGGGAGGACGTGCACATGCGGTTCTGCCTCTCGCCCCGGCCGCTGCCGGTGAATGCGGATCCGACGATGCTCGACCAGGTGCTCCTCAACATCTGCATCAACGCCCGGGACGCCCTGCCCGGGGGCGGCACGGTTACGGTCACCACGGCGGTGGCGGAATACACCGAGGCCCAAGCGCGGCAACATCCCGAAGGACGGGCGGGGCGGTTCGCCCGCCTCGACATCGCCGACACGGGTCCCGGCATCGCGCCGGAGGTGCTGCCGCGGATTTTCGAGCCGTTCTTCACGACCAAGGATGTCGGCCAGGGCACCGGACTGGGGCTGGCCACCGTGCACGGGATCGTGGAGCAACATCAGGGCTGGATCCAGGTGGAGAGCGCCCCGGGCCGGGGGGCGACCTTCCTGGTCCACCTCCCGCTCCAGGAGCCGGCGGGCGGGGCCGCAGCGGAGGCCGCGCCTGCGCCGGCCGGAACAGAGCGGAGCGAAACCGTGCTGGTGGTGGAGGATGAAGCCAGCGTCCGCGACATCGTCACGGAAGTCCTGACCCGCCGCGGCTACCGGGTGCTGACCGCGGCCAGCGGTCCGGAAGGGATGGAGCTTTGGCGCCGGCACCGGCAGGAGGTGGACCTGCTGCTCACTGACATCGTCATGCCCGGCGGCATGGACGGCCATGCCTTGGCCACGGCGATTCTCCAGGAGGCCCCGGCCCTCAAGGTGGCCTACATGTCGGGCTATATCCGCACCAGAGCCGGCCGGCAGTCCGAGTTTAAGGCGGGGGAGAATTACCTGCCCAAGCCTTTTGAAATCTCCCACTTGGTCCAATTCGTGCGGCAGGCGCTGGACAGCTGACGGGTCCTTTTGCATTTGCGGCCCGGGCCGGCCTGCTCCCATGTAGAGCTGCGTGAAAATCCATGTCCTGCCCTCTGGCCCGATCCAGACCATCGGCTATCTCCTGACGGAGTCCAAGACCGGCACCGCGATCCTGATCGATGCCCCGGGTGGCATTCTCGACAAGATCCGGCCCCTGCTGGAGCAGGAGGTCTGCCGGCTGGCGGAACTGTGGCTGACGCACGGGCATTGGGATCACATGCAGGAGGGCGATGCCGTCAAACGGGCCACCGGGGCCCTCGTCCGCGCCCATGAGGCCGACCGTGCCCTGATCGAAACACCCGAGATCATGGAGAAATTCATGGGCGCCAAGCTGGGTCTCCAGGGCGTACCGGTGGATGCCTGGGTGGGACAGGGTGACCGGCTGGAGGCCCTCGGCCGCGTGTTTGAGGTCCGCCATGTGCCCGGGCATTGCGCCGGCAACGTGCTCTTTTACTGCGCCGAGGCCGGGGCGGCCTTCGTGGGCGACGCCCTCTTCCATCGCGGAGTCGGGCGCTGGGATCTGCCCGGCGGCAGCCTGGCCCAGTTGTCGCACTCCATCCGCAGCCAGATTTACACCCTGCCGCCCGCCACCATCGTCTTCCCGGGACACGGTTCCCGGACCACCGTGGGCGAGGAAATGGCCGGCAATCCGTACGTGGCCGCGACCGCATGATGAACCTGCGGCCACTTGGCGCCGGCCCGGTCGCGGAGACCCGCCCCCGCCGGCGGAGCGCGCCGCGCCGGGCTGCGGCGGACG
>CAISJA010000021.1 GCA_903885525.1 uncultured Opitutaceae bacterium | reverse complement strand
GCGGTCAACGGAAATTCCTCCTCCCGCCCCCGGCTTCTCCAACCTGCTGATAACACGGGCGGATGCCGGACGGCGCACCGCCGGACGGCCCGGGACCCACGGTCCCTGGAAACTCTGTTTGCCAAAACCCCCTGCCGGCCTAGCGTGGCCCGTCCCGCCCCTTCGGCCGATGCACGACCTCAACGAACTTTACCAGACCGTCATTCTCGACCATAATCGCCGCCCGCGAAATTATCACCCGATGCCCGCGGCCAACCGCGTCGGCTCCGGCCACAATCCGCTCTGTGGTGACGACATCACCGTGTACGTGCGCCTCGAGGGCAACCGCATCGCCGACATCAGCTTCCAGGGCAGCGGCTGCGCCATCTCCAAGGCCTCGGCCTCCCTCATGACCCTCAACCTGAAGGGCAAGACCATCCACGAGGCCGAGGCGGTCGCCGGCGGCGTCCTCCAGCTCATCACCAGCGGGAACACCGGCGGCGATGAACTCTCCGATCTCGCCGCCCTGGCCGGCGTCCACCAGTTTCCCGCCCGCATCAAGTGCGCCACCCTGAGCTGGCATGCGGCCCTCAACGCCGTCCAAGGCGAGGCCCGCCCCGCGACGACCGAAAAGCCCGGGGACTGAGCCGGCCCCCGCCGCCCCGCGCCCTTCCGGCCACTCCCGACTTTCCATCCCCGCCGCCGCCAACCGACCAGAGTGAAAGCCAACGAGCACGATCCCTCCGCCTCGGCCGCCGGCGCCTTTCCACCTTCGACTTCCTCTCCGCTTCCCATGCCCGCCACCTGGCAGAATCTCCGCCGCGACTTCCCGATCCTCGACCAACAGGTCGCCGGCCGTCCGCTCCTCTACCTCGACAATGGCGCCACCTCGCAGAAACCGCGCCGGGTCATCGAGGCGCTGCGCCAGTACTACGAGCACGACAACGCCAACGTCCACCGCGGCATCCATGCGCTCTCCATGCGCGCCACTGCCGCCTACGAGGGCGCCCGCGAACGCTCCGCCCGCTTCCTCAACGCCGCTTCCGCCGCGGAAATCGTCTTCACCAGCGGCACCACCGACGGCATCAACCTGGTGGCCGACGCCTGGGGCGGGGCCAACCTCCGGGCCGGGGACGTCATCCTCCTCACCGAAATGGAGCATCATTCGAACCTGGTGCCGTGGCAGCTCCTCGCCCGGCGCACCGGCGCGAAGCTCCGCTACCTGCCCATCGTGCCGGGCGACACCGGCCTGCTCGACCTCACCCAGCTCGACCGCGTGCTGACCCCCGAGGTCAAGCTCTTCGCCTTTACCCACGTCTCCAACACGCTGGGGGTGATCAACCCGGCCGCCGCCCTGTGCACCGCCGCCCGCCAGGTCGGCGCCGTCACCCTGATCGACGCCGCCCAGAGCGCCGGCCACATGCCGGTGGATGTGTGCGCCCTGGGCTGCGACTTCCTCGTCCTGTCCGGCCACAAGATGTGCGGTCCCACCGGCATCGGCGTGCTCTACGGGCGGCAGGCCCTGCTCGACGCCATGCCGCCCTACCGCAGCGGCGGCTCCATGATTTCCTCGGTGGACTATTTCGAGAGCAAGTGGGCCCCGGTTCCGCAGAAATTCGAGGCCGGCACCCCCAACATCGCCGACGCCATCGCGCTTGGCGTCGCAATGGATTATCTCGACGAGCTCGGCCGCCCGGCCATCGCCGCCCACGACGAGAAGCTGGGCACCCTCGCCTACGCCCGGCTCACCGCGGAAGTGCCGGGCATCCGCGTGCTCGGTCCGGCGGAGCACCGCAGCGGCGTCCTCTCCTTCGCGCTCCCCGGCGCCCACGCCCACGATGTCGTCACCCTCGCCGACCAGGATGGCATCGCCCTGCGCGGGGGCCACCACTGCAACCAGCCGCTGATGCGCAAGCTGGGCCTGCCCTCGACCTCGCGGGCCAGCTTCTACTTCTACAACACCGAGGCCGATCTCGACCGGCTCGTCGCCTCCCTCCGGCGCATCCAGCGCTTTTTCGCCGGCTGACCCTCCGCCCCGCCCCGGACAAATTTCCCCACCCTCCCTGCCTTGAACCCGCCCTCGCCCAAGACCCCGCCTTTGGCTTCCAACCGCAGCCCAAGTCTGGGCAATTAATGCGCAGCGAGCACCGCCCCACCCGCCTATCCTCCCACCATCATGGTGTCACCACGCCACCCCGTCCCTTCCACCGTCGAGCCCGCCTTGGAGCTGATTCGCAAATATAACGTACCCGGCCCCCGCTACACGTCGTACCCGACCGCGCCGCAGTTCGCCGCGGACGTCGACCGGGCGGCGCTGCTGGCGGAAATCGCGGCGGACAACCGCGACGCCGCCACCCCGCTCTCGCTCTACGTGCATCTGCCGTTCTGCGAAACCCTGTGCTGGTACTGCGGCTGCAACACCGTCATCACCCAGCGCCGCGAATCCGCCGCCGAGTATGTCGACCTGCTGGTCAGCGAGCTGGCGATCACCGCCCCGCTGCTTCATCCCCAGCGCCAGGTCACCCAGCTGCATTTCGGCGGGGGCACGCCGACCTTTCTGCCGCCCGCGGAGATCGCGCGCCTCGGCCGCGCCCTCCGCTCCCGTTTCACCTTCGCCCCGGACGCGGAGATTTCCGTCGAGATCGACCCGCGCCGGCTCACCCTCGAGCACGTGCAGGCCTACCGCGAGCTCGGGTGCAACCGCGCTTCGCTTGGCGTGCAGGATACGAATCCCGAGGTGCAGCTCGCCATCCACCGCTGGCAGCCGCTGCCGCAGACCGCGCAGGCCATCGCCTGGCTCCGCGCCACCGGCTACCAGTCGGTCAGCCTCGACCTGATCTACGGCCTGCCGGTCCAGACCGAGGAGTCCTTCGCCCGGACCGTCGAGGAGGCCATCGGCTTCCAGCCCGACCGCCTCGCCATCTTCAGCTACGCCCACGTGCCCTGGATCAAGCCGGCCCAGAAAATTTTCGAGCAGCGCGAGCAGCTCCCCAGCACCGAGGCCAAGCTCGGCATGCTCACGACCGCCGCCCGGCTCCTCACCGCCGCCGGCTATGTGCACATCGGGATGGACCACTTCGCACGCCCCGGCGACGAGCTGGCCGTGGCCCACGACCAGGGCACGCTTCACCGCAACTTCCAGGGCTATACGACCCGGGCCGGCGCCTCCCTCTACGGCTTCGGCATGACCTCGATCTCCCAGACCGACGGCTCCTTCCGCCAGAACGAAAAGGAGCTCGAGCACTACGCCGCCGCCATCCGCGCCGGCCGCCTGCCGGTCGAACGCGGCTTTTTGCTCAGCGTGGAGGACCAGCGCCGCCGGAGCCTGGTGATGGACGTGATGTGCCGCCGCCGCATCGACTACGCCCAGCTCGGCGCCCGCCTCGGCCTCGACGTGGCCGCCACCTATGCCACCGAACTGGCCACCCTCGGCGACCTGGAAGCCGACGGCCTGCTGGTCCGCGACGCCGGCGGCTTCACCATCACCCCGCGGGGGGAACTCTTCCGGCGCATCATCGCCATGCGGTTCGACGCCTACCTCGACCGCGGGCCGCGCCAATTTTCCAGGACCGTCTGAGCCATGCCCTACCGTATCGGCAAGAGTTTTGAAATCGAGAGCGGCCACCTGCTCTCCAAACACCCCGGCAAGTGCCGGTTTCCGCACGGCCACAGCCGGCGGATCGACGTCGTGCTCGTGGCCGACCGGCTCGACGCCAACGACATGGTCTGCGACTTCAAGGCCGTGAAGCTGGCCCTGCAGGACTTTCTCGCCGCGTGGGACCACGCCCTCGCGCTCAACACGGACGACCCGCAGTACGCCTTTTACGCGCAGACCTACGCCGAGCGCATCATCCCTTTCGACCGCACCGATCCTACCACGGAATGCATGGCCCGGGTCATTTTCGACGAGATGCAGCGGCAGCTCGCGGCGCCTGATCCGGCTTCGCCCCATCCCATTGCCGCCGGGGTGCGGGTCGAGCGGGTGCGCGTGACCGAAACCAGTTCCAGTTGGGCGGAGTACAGCGCCTGACCGGGGCTAGAGCGCCCGGGCCGCCGATGCCCCGAGCACCCGCTCGCAGAGGCGCTCGAAGCGGCGGCGGTGCAGCAAGCCGTCCAGCCGGTCGTAGTGCTGCGGCACCATCAGCCGCGGGTTCAGGTCCCGGGCCTTGCGCAGGGTTTCCGGCAGCAGCCCGGGCCGCGCGTTGAGGATCGGCGGCGGCAGGTGCGTGTTGAAAAAGTAGCTGGCAAAGAGATCGCCGCTGAACAGCAGGTCGTGGCGCGCGCTGTAGAAACCGCAATGCCCCTCCGTATGGCCCGGCAGGTGGACGACGCGCAGCCCGCCCCAACAAGGCAGCTCCTCGCCATCCGCCACCGCCCGGTCGATGCGGCCGGGACGGTAGCGGAACACCGCATAGCCCAGCCGCTCCAGCCGGCCGCACCAGACCGCCCGGCCACGGTATGGGTAGGTTCCCGCCACATGGGCCTGCTCGGCGGGATGGGCATAGACCGGCGCGCCGGTCCAGTGCTGCAGCCAGGCCAGGTTGCCCGCATGATCGAGGTGACCGTGGGTCAGAAGGATGGCCCGCACCGCCGACGGTCCCAGGCCGAGACGGCGCAGCGTCCAGCGGATCAAGACCGGCTCGCCGACCATGCCAGTGTCGATCATGGTCACCCCGCCGGCGTCATCGACGAGGAG
>CAISJA010000020.1 GCA_903885525.1 uncultured Opitutaceae bacterium | reverse complement strand
TGGCCAGCGGCAGCGGAGTCAGTTCGGGCACGCCGCCCGCCACCCCCGCCCGGCACGGCCAGTAGGTGGGCCGCCGGTCCGCGGTGTCGGACCAGTGCGGTCCGGGCGCGAGCCGCCCGAGCCACCGCTCCGGCACCGCCGGGGCCCCCTGCCAGCGGCGCAGCAGCGGGGCGACGAACAGTTGGAAGGTGACCCAGTGCGAAACCGGGTTGCCCGGGAGGGCGAACGCCAGCCGGTCCCCGCGGCTCGCAAACAGGAGCGGCTGGCCCGGCCGGAGGTTGACCGCGCCAAAATGGATCGTGTAGCCAAGGGCGGCCAGGAGAGGCCGGGCCAGGTCCGGATCACCGTGGCCGGCACCGCCCGAGAGGAGCAGCAGGTCGTGGGGCGGGAGCGCTGCGGCGAGCCGCCGGGCCGCGTCCAGGTCGTCACGGACCCGCGCTTGGCCGATCAGGTCGGCCCCCTGACCGGCCAGCAGGCCGGCGATCAGGGTGCTGTTGCTGTCGCGGATCTGGGCACCCGCGGGCACTTCCTCCGGCCCGACGAGTTCGCTGCCGGTCACCAGATGCACGCAGCGCGGCGCCGGACCGACGGCGGGTTCGGCCACCCCGGCCGAAGCCAGCGCCGCCAGTTCGGGCGGCCCCAACCGCTTGCCGGCAGCAACGATGAGGTCGCCCGCGCAGCGGTTTTCCCCCCGGTGCCGGATGTAGGCGGGGGCACCGCCCGGCGACACGCGGACCAGGTCGCCTGCGCACCCGGCGTCCTCCTGCTTCACCACGCAGTCCGCCCCGGCGGGCACCGGCGCACCGGTAAAAATGCGGACGCATTCGCCCGGACCGACGGGACCGGGGCAGGCCTGGCCGGCCGCCGCCGTGCCGATCAGCCGCAAGGCCTGACCGGCGTCCGCCCGGCGCAGGGCATAGCCATCCATTGCCGAGGCATCGAAGGGCGGGGAATCCAGATCCGCCCGCGCGTCCTCGCGCAGGATGCGCCCGAGCGCCTGCGGGAGAGGCTGCCTCACCGCCGCCAAGGGGGCGGCCCGGGCCAGGACGGCTTGCAGGGATTCAGCGACAGAGATCATGCGGTCGGGAAGGCTAGGCCCACCGCCGCCCAGATGGCCAATGCAAAGCGCCCGCTTGCACCGGGCCTCCGGCCTGACAGGCATCGGAGCGGACGGTCCGAGCCACCGCGGGCGGTTTCCCGGCCCGCCGGACGAAACCCGCCCTCGGGGCGGATTCAAGGCTGCGCCGCGGAGACCGCGCCCCATCGTGCGGCCGGCCGGGTGCCTTCACCGGCCCTGCCACCAGTCGCGCAGGGAATCGGCCACCTGACGGGAAAAGGCCGGCAGGTCGCGCAGGAAGCCGGGCAGGCTGCCCGGGTGATGCCGCTGCCCATACCACACGAAAAGCAGGAGCAGGAGAATCCAGCCGAACCCGCCGCCCGCGCAGGCGGGCCCGCACCACCCACGGCGCCAGCGGAAGGGCCAGACCACCGCCTGGTAAAGGAGCGCGGCCAGCACGAGGCCCAGCCACAGCGGCAGTCCCCCCGGCAGCGCGACGCCGAAGAGCGCCCCCGTGCAGACGAGCGAGAGGACGACCGCCACGAAGGCGAGCTTCAGCACGCCGCGGATCAGGGCAAAAACCGGCCAGAGCCCAAAGCGGCCCGGCGGCGGCACCGGCCACGACCACACGCCCGGACCCGGGCGGATCTCGGCGCGCACCTGGTTGCGCCACGCCCGCATCTCGTCCTTGAACCTCTGCTTCCAAGCGCGCCGCGCCTGCTTGTCCGGCCAGTGTTTCATGCCTTCATAATAGCCCTCCCGGGCCCGGCGGATAAAGTCGGCGGCGGTGTGCGGCGAATCGAAAACCGGCACCTGCCCATCCGGCGTGCGGGCCAGGGGCACCAAGACCAGCATGGCCAGGTAAACGAACAGCCCCAGCCCCCACAGCAGGATCAGGCCGGCAAAGAGCATCCGAATGATGACCACCGGCAGGCCGAGAAAGGCGGCCAGGCCGTTGCAGACGCCACCCAACATCGCCCCTTCCTGCACCCGATAGAGCCGCCTGACCGGTGTGCCTGCACTGCCGGCCGGCGCGGAGGCGGGGCCTGGACCGGCCCCGGCGGCCGACTCCCGGCCGGCGGCCGCGGTCGCTTCCCCGCCCGGGGCGGAGCCCGTGCCGTCCACCACCGGACCCATCTCCGCCAGAATGGCCTCGATGGCGGGAAGCAGCACCACGGTGCGGAACGAGCCGAGCGCAGCGCGGCACTTGTCGGCGATGGACTGCTCGATGTCATGGAGGATTTCCGCGCGGTCGGGGTTGCCGGCGAGCTGGCGGGCGGCGCTTTCCAGGTAGGCGCGAAGCCTTTCGTAGGCCTCCTCCTCCAGCTGGCAGGCGTGGCCGTTCAAATTGATCGTGATGACTTTGTTCATGGCGGGGGGAAGCGGGCGGATCAGGCGCCGGAGCGCGGGCCGAGGTTTTTTACGGTGGTGATGATGGTCTGCCAGTAATCGGCCGTGACCCGGAGGTGTTCGCGGCCCTTGGCGGTGAGCCGGTAGTACTTGCGCGGTGGTCCGGCCTCCGACTCCTTCCATTCATAGTCGAGCAGCCCTTCGCGGCGCATCTTGCTCAGGAGCGGATACAGCGTGCCTTCCTGCGTGGCGAATTCGGTGCCTCGAGCTGCTGCAGGATGTCGGCCGCATAGACCTGCGCGCCGGCAATGATCTTCAGCAGCAGGAACTCGAGGAGACCCTTGCGGATGGCGGTGAACTTTTCGTCGAAACTCATGCTGCGTTATTCAATACTACCTTTTTGTGACAAGGTAGCGTTTGCCAACAAGGCGTCAAGGGAAATTCTGCCTTTTTTTACTGCCGGTCCCTCGCGGCCCGATGGCCGGGCCGGGCGGGGCGGAGGATGGCCCCGCCCGCCGGAGGCTGCGCGCGCCTACCAGATTTTGGCGCGGAGCGCGGGTGCCCGCCACATCGGGTCGCCTTCCTTGATGCCGAAGGCCTCGTAGAAGGGCGGGAAGTTCACCAGCGGCCCGATGGCCCGGAAATTGCCCGGGGCGTGGGGATCGACGGCGATGAGCTGCCGCTGCGCCCCTTCGCGGATGTTCGTCCGCCAGACCTGCGCCCAGGAGATGAAGAAGCGCTGCTCCGGGGTGAGGCCGTCGATGAGCTTGCGCTCCCGGCCGGCCAGCGAGCGCTCCAGCGCCTCGTAGGCCAGGCTCACGCCGCCCAGATCGGCGAGGTTCTCGCCCAGGGTCAGCTCGCCGTTCACCTTCAGGCCGGGCAGCACTTCGTAGCCGTTGAATTGATCCACTACCTTCTGGGCGCGCGCCTTGAACTCCGCGGCGTCCTGCTCGCTCCACCACTCGGAGAGGTTGCCCTCGGCATCGTAGTGGCGGCCCTGGTCGTCGAAGCCGTGGGTGATCTCGTGCCCGATGACGGCGCCGATGCCGCCGTAGTTGACCGCGTCATCGAGGGTGAAGTCGAAGAACGGGGGCTGGAGGATGCCGGCGGGGAAATTGATGTTGTTCGCGGTCGGCTCGAAGTAGGCGTTCACCGTCGGCGGGGTCATCTCCCACTCGGCCTTGTCCACGGGCCGGCCGAGCTTGGCGAGTTCGCGGCGGTCCTCGTAGGCGGTGGTGGCCCGCACGTTGGCCAGGTAGCGGCCGGGCCGGATTTCCACGCCGGCGTAGTCGCGCCATTTTTCGGGATGACCGACCTTGGCCGTGAAGCGGTCGAATTTCGCCAGCGCCTTCTGCTTCGTCGCCTCGGTCATCCACTCGAGCTTGGCCAGCCGGCTGCGCATGACGGCGGTGATGTTGCGGATCATTTCATCCATGCGCGCCTGGGCCTCGGGCGGATAGTACCGCGCCACATAAAGCTGCCCGAGGGCCTCGCCGAGCTGGGAGTCCACCACGCGGCCGGCGCGCTGCCAGCGCGGCTCCTGGGCGGGGGTGCCGCGCAGCACCGTGCCGTAGAAATGGAAACTCTCCTCCTCCAGCGCGGCCGGGAGGTAGGCGGCGGAATAGCGGAGCACATGGTAGCGCAGGTAGGTCTTCCAGTCCGCCAGCGGGCGGGCGGCCAGCACGGGCTGCAGGCCCGCGTAAAAATCAGGCTGGCCGACGATGACCTCGGCGGCGGCCGGGCCGGCGATGCCGCGGTCTGCCAGGTAGGTCGCCAGCGGGAACCAGGGGAACTTGGCCGCCAGCTCCGCGGTGGACATCTTGTTGTAGTTGGCCAGCGAGTCGCGCAGCTGGACGGGGGTGCGGCTGGCGGCGGCCAGGGCCGCCTCCAGCTCGAACACCGTCTTCGCCCCGGCGGCGGCGGCCTCGGGCTGGTCGCCGGCCAGCACGAACATCTTGGCGACGTGTTCCAGGAAGGCGGCACGGGAGGAGGCGAACTGCTCCGCAAAGTAATACTCCCGGGTGGGCAGGCTCAGGCCGCCCTGGAGGGCGTAGAGCGCGTTGGTGTCGCTCTTCCGCTCGTCCGGGCTGACGAGCACGCGAAAGAGGCCGCCGACGCCCTGGCGGT
>CAISJA010000019.1 GCA_903885525.1 uncultured Opitutaceae bacterium | reverse complement strand
GGCGGCGACGGGCGCGAGGCAGCCGAAGTCAACGGTGGTGCCCGCCCAATCGAGGAAGACGGCGGGGATTTCAGGAAGCGGAGTGTTCATGGGGTGGTGCGGAAACGAGGCGGGGGTGAATTTCGAGGAAGAGGGCCAGCCCGGTGGCCACCAGGCTGAGTCCGGCGAGGACGTGGAAGCCGAGGGTGTAGCCGCCGTGGTCCAGCAGCCAGCCGAAGGCGGAGCCGGCGAGGATCCCGGCCAGGTAGCCGACCGAATCCACAATGCCGGCGACCGTGCCGGCGCAGGCGGGTCCGCGGAGTTCCACTGCGAAATAGCCGGCGAGCAGGCTGTAGGGGCCGAGGCTGAGCAACCCGATCAGTCCCACGGCGGGCACAATGGCGCCGAGGCCGAGCGGCAGGAGATGCGGCAGGGCCAGCAGTGTCAGCACCAGCAGGCCGAGGCTGCCCGCCAGCAGGCCGGCCCGGGCCCGGGCCGGCAGGCGGCTGATCAAAATGCCCATGAGCAGTATCCCCGCCGCCCCGCAGAGGTCGAACGGCGTCGAAAGAAACGCCGCCACCCGGGTCGAGAGCCCCGTCCCGCCCTCCGTCTTGATGAAGTCCACCGTCCAGTCGTTGAACGTCTCGCGCAGCAGCGTGAGGGTGAAGCTCAGCGCGCAGATGATCCAGAAGGAGCGCACGGCCAGAAGTTCGCGCACCAGCAGCCAGCTGAAGCCCTGGTGGCCGGAACCGGGCCCGGCCGCCGCCGGCCGGGAGCGCGGCAAGACCAGCCAGCACAGGCCCAGCAGGGCGGCCATCACCCCGGCCGGCACACCCATGACCAGCCGCCAGCTTTGCCCGCCCGTTTCCGCCACCTGGCCCGCAAAGGCCACCGCCGCCACGCCCCCGAACACGTAGCTCAGGCTCAGCAGCGCCATGGCGAAGCCCTCGTTCTTCGGCCCGAACCAGGGTGGAATCTGCTTGATCATGCTGGCCCAGGAAGGAGCGGCGGCAAAACGGTTGCCGGCATACAGCAGCGCCAGCAGGCCGAGGGACGGGGCAAAGGCGCCGGCGAGGCCGAAAAGGGTGACGGCCGTGAGCGAGGTGACAAAGCCCCGGCGGCCGCCAAACCGGTCCACCAGCGGACAGAGCACCATCTTGCCCACGGCGTAGGCGAGGGTGCCCGCGCTGGCCACGCGGCCGATCTCCTCCTTGGTCGCATGAAATTCGGCCCGCAGCAGGGGCACGGCGACCGAGAGGTTTTTCCGGCACAGGTACACGCCCATGTAGCCGACGACCAGCGTCGCGAGCAGGAGCCAGGAACGGCGCGAATCCGGGGCCGGCTGGTCGCTGGTCAGCATGCCGCCCTTCCGCAACAGGCCGTCTGCCGGACGGCGCGGACCGACCGCGCGACGCCGGGCGGCGGGTGGCCGGCGTTGACCATGACCGCCAGCGGCCGGCCGGCGGGCAGCTCCCGGCCGGCCACATGGGTGACAAAGGCGCCGTCGGTGGCGTAGCTGTTGCCGAAGGCGCCGAGCACATAAGCCGGCCGGTCCGGCGTGGCCTGCGCCGCGGCCGCCAGAATCTCCTGCAGCCGGGCGACCTTGCCGCCCGCATACGTGGCCGGGAAGAGCACGTCGCGGGTCAACCGCCCCTGCACCGTGCGGAGGCGAATGCCGTGCAGCCGGTCCGGGGGCAGGCCGAGCCCCCGCGCCGCCCCGCCGACAAAGAAGTCGGGGCTGGCGGAAAGGACGTGCTGCTCGATGCCGTCCGCGGCCAGGCCGTCGAGGATCAGGCGCGAAGCCGCATAGTAATACGGCGCCAGGCTGGTGCCAAAATGCCGCTCCGCCAGCTCCCGCAGCGCGGATTCAGCGGCACCGGCAAAGATTTGGGCCAGGAAGGGAAAGGCCAGCCAGTCGCCGAACCGGTCCCCAAGGAGGCGGTAGTCCCCCCAGCACACCGGGAAGCCGACGGCCTCGACGTAATCCTCGGAGTAGCCCGCCTCGATGGCGCATTGGACCAGCCCGGGATAGATCATCTGCCCTTGCTCGTACAGGCCTTCGGAGCAATCCCCATGCAGGAGCGTGCCGTCGAAATCCCAGAAGACGAACAGCCGCGCCGCCGGCTCGCGGGCCAGGATCGCGGCGCGGGTGGCCCGCAGCTCGGCCAGGAACTCCGCGGCATGCGGCTCGGGCTGTCCGGCGGGCACCATGGGAATCAGGCCTGGTACGAAACCAGCTGGTTTTCGACGGAGCCGTCGTCGTAGAAATCCACGAGCGCGTAGGCCGGGCCGAACTCCTGGTATTTGCCCTTCCACCAACCGCCGCTCACCGCCCCGTTGCAGAGATAGCGGACGCCGAGGTAGGTGATGTCATCGACGAGATGGACGTGGCCGCTCAGACAGACTTTGACGTTCGGATGCCGGTGGAAGAGATCCTTGATGCGGCGGGCGTCGATGTGGGCCCACGCGCCGGGCACCACCCAGCTGCCGGTGGATTCGAGGTCGTCGTCAAAAAAGACGCAGACGCTGAGCAGCGGGATGTGGGAGAGCACACACACCGGGGTGGCGGCGGGTGTGGCGGCCAGATCGCGCCCGAGCCAGGCGAACTGCTCGTCATCCAGACGGGCGGTGTAGCCATGCTTGTTGCCGAAGTCCTGCTGCATGCTGTCCAGGACGACGAAATGCCAGCCGGCCTGATCGAAGGAGTAATAGCGCTGCCGCATCCCGAGGCGTTTCAGGGCGAGCGCCTTGCCGTAGTCGGGATCGCTGGCGACCCCCGGCTGATCGTGAATCGCCCAGCCCAGGATGTCATGGTTGCCGAGGCAGAGCTGGTACGGGGTCTTCACCTCGGCGGCGAAGACGCGGTCCCAGACGTCCCAATAGCCCAGCACCTTCTCCTTCTCGGTCTTGAGCGAATCCATGACGAGATCGCCGCCGAAGAAGAGCAGGTCGGGGCCGGCTGCCTGCGCATGGCGGAGCGCCGCCGCCATGCCTTCGGGGGCGTGGAGATCGGGCAGCACATGAAGATCGGTCAGGTGCGCCACGCGGAGGACGCGGCGGCGGGCGGCGGTGGGAGCGGCCGCCGGTGCGGCCGCCACGGCGGCGGGGGAGAAAGCGGTGCCGAGGGCGAGCGCCCCCGCGCCACCGAGAAAAGTGCGACGGGTGAGGGGATTCATGAAAACGGGAGAGGAAAAAGTGTCTGGCGGGAGGCGGAGGGTTCCGGGGCGCGGCGAACCGCCCCGGCCCCCCCCGCTACAAACCACGGAATGGGTGCGGCAGGTGGCCGCTCAGAAGCCGAGCCCGACGGTGAACGCGTAGGTGCGGGGAGCACCGATGTTCCACAGCATAGTGTCGCCGGCCGGGTCGTTCTTGACGTAGCCCTGGTCGTTGACGGAAACGCTGCTGAGATAATTCTTGTCGAGCAGATTGGTGATGCTGAGGCCGATCCGGAGGCTCTTGATGAAGCCCTGGTCGCCGAAGGTGCGGGTGTAGCCGAGGTTGAGGTCGAGCACGTTGTAGGCATCCGCCGAGTTGTCGTTGCTGTAGGTGCCGTAACGCTTGCCGGTGTACTTGCCGAGCAGGCCGGCCTCGATGCCGCCGCGGTTGTAGAGCAGGCCGTAGGAGAAGATCAGGTCCGGCGTGTCGACCACGCGCTTGCCGGCGATGATGGTGCCGTCGGGCGTGCTGGCGGTGTAGGTCGCCTTGGTGGTGCTGAGCGAACTGAGGACGCTGAAGCCTTCGCCCAGCCGGTAGTTGAGCGCGGCCTCGATGCCGTAGCTTTCGGTGCCGCCGATGTTCGTCCACACGCCGCTGCTGGCGTTGGTGTAGTCCTTCGCGGCCAGGCCGCTGAGGGCGACCAGCTTGTCGGTGTACTTGATGTAGTAGCCGGTGAGGGAAAGCGCGACGTTGCTGCGGCCGGAGTAGCGATAGCCGAAATCGATGTTGGCGGCTTTCTCGGGCTTGACCTTGCTCAGGTCGACGCCGGAGGCGCCGGCCTCAAGCAGGGCGTCGGGGACGGCGGAAAAATTGCTCGAGTAGCTGGCAAAGAGCTCGCTGTACTCGTCGAGCTTGTACTGCGCCCCGAGGCTGGGCAGCACGTTGGAATTGCTGGTGAGGCTGGTCCCGAAGTTCGGCGCGCCGGTGGGCAGGAGGAAGGTCTCATGGTCGGTCAGCTTGACGCCGTAGTACTTCAGGCCGGCCGTGAAGGTGAGCTTGTCCAAAGTGTACTGGTCCTGCACGTAGAACATGGCGGTGGTGGTGCGGTAATTCCAGTGGAACTGGTCGTTGTAGGCCACCTGGTCGAAGGCGGGGCTGACGAGGGGATTCAGGACGTTGTGCCAGGTGCGGTGGCGCTCGCGCTCCTGCACCTCGTTCCACATGCCGAATTGCAGATGGTTGTTCGGCGCCAGGTCCCAGGCGAGGGCCAGGTTGTCACCGAAACGGTTGTTCAGGTAGCGCGAGTACCGGGCCGAGGAGATGCGGTGGGCGGCGGCCTGCTGCGCCGGGGTCAGCCAGGTGTAGCTGGCGATGCTGTCGGCCGCGGAGTTGCTCAGGATCGCGCCGGTGGCGGGATTGACGGGGGCGAGGTCCTTGCCGTTGGCATCGGCATAGTAGATGCGGCCGGGTTGGTTGGCGGGGACGTAGTCGCCCGTGGCCGCCAGGTTGCCCGCCAGGTCGTAGCGGCGGATCTGGTAGGGCGGGAGAAATTCGCCACGGCCGTTCATGTGGTGCCAGTAGGGCTGGAACGTCAGCCGCAGGCTGTCGGAGAGCGGCGTCTCGGTCTTGAAGTAGACCAGGCTGTTGGTCCGGATCGTCGTCCAGGTGGCGGCATAGTTCTGGTCAATGTCGGGATTGCCGGTCCAGTGGAAGGTGAGCTGGTCGTTGCGCGGGTCCTGGGCGAACTGCTGCTTGCTCACGCCCTGGTAGTTGATCTCGGGATTGACCCCGTCGAGGCTGGCATAGGCGGTGAACTTCGTGGTGCCGAACCGGCCCTCGTCCTTGAGCGCGCCGTGCAGGTGCTTGGTCACGGCGGCCGACCCGCCGACGAAGTCGCCCACCCAGTTGTCGCTCTGCCCCGCAGAGAAGCTGGCAAAAGCCTGGTGGTTGCCCAGCCGGCCGGTGTCGACCCGGAAGAAGGCCCGGTTGTTGTTGAACGAACCGGTGGTGAAGTCCGCGGTGGCCCCGGGCATGGCGGCGGGGCTCTCGGTGAAGTAGGCCAGCGTGCCGCCGAGGGCCTGGCTGGAGGCGGAGGCGATGTCGCCGGCGCCCTGCGACACGATCACCCGGGAGAGGTTTTCCAGATCGACATAGCGGTTGGGCTTCGTGCCGCCCGCGTAGCCGGTGAAGCCGGTGGGGATGCCGTCGACCGTGAAGCCGAGCTGGCTTTCGCTGAAGCCGCGGATCGTGATGCGGGTCGACCAGTCGTCGCTGCCGATCGAGTCGCCCTGCGACAGGTTCACGCCGGGGAGAAACTTGATGACATTGATGACGCTGGAGGACTGCGACTGGAGGCGGATCTGCTGCGGACCGGCCAGGGTGTTGGCGGTGGGGGCGGCGGTGGATTGCACGACATACTTGTCGAGCTGGAGCGCCGAGCCGGCGGCAGCTGGAGCGGAAGCCTGCTCCTGGGCGGACACGGAGGCCGTGAGCGCGCCCAGCAGAACGGCGAGAAGCGGAAGAGGTTGGTGCGGGTTTGCATGGGAGGTTTCGTTGATGCCGCGAGCCAAGTTGCCGGTCCCGCGGACGAAACGCACAGGAGCGCGGCGTGACGAGGGGCGTCAACGGGCGACTGCGCCGTCATTCCGATTTCACCTGAGCGACTTGGGCGCGTCACAATTGCCGCCAGAGCGAAACCCAATCGTCAGCCAGCTGTTGCTTGACGGCCGCGGCCGGCACAACGCGGACAGGCCCGCCGCCGGAAGCCGGGGAGATCGCGGCCGGGCCCGACAAGCTGGCCGAAGCCGCCCGGCCGGCCGGGCGGCGCGCCGCCGGCCGCCGAAAAAATCTGCCGCCGCTCAATAGATGCGGAAGAATTCCTGCAGGGCGGGGATGTCGCGGGTGCGG
>CAISJA010000018.1 GCA_903885525.1 uncultured Opitutaceae bacterium | reverse complement strand
GACCGGCCCGACGACTATGTGGTCGCCACCAACGAGACCCACAGCGTGAAGGAATTCTGCCAGGAAGCCTTCGGCCTGCTCGGGCTCGATTGGGAGAAGCACGTGAAGTACGACCAGCGTTACGAGCGCCCCGCCGAGGTCGACCTGCTCATCGGCGATCCCGGCAAGGCGAAGCGGCAGCTCGGCTGGCAGCCGAAGGTCGGCTTCAAGGAGCTTGTAAAAATCATGGTCGAGGCCGACCTCGCCCTGGCCAAGCGCGAGGCCCAGATCGCGGCCCTGCCACCGGGCTGACGCGGTGAAGGCGGCACGCAGAACCAAGCTTGCCGCATCCGGAGACGAACAGGGTTTTCAACCCATGTCCGCCCTTCCCTTCGCCGGCTCTGCCTCTGACTCCGAAATTCTGACTCCTGACTTCTTTTGAGCATGAAACTCTTCATCGCAGGACATCACGGCATGGTCGGCGCGGCGCTCGTGCGCCGGTACGCGCGCGAGCCGGGCGTCACCCTGCTGCTGCGCAGCCGGCGGGAACTGGATCTGACCAACCAGGCCGCGGTGGAGGCGTTTTACGCCGAGGCGCGCCCGGATGCGGCCATCATCGCCGCCGCCAAGGTTGGCGGCATCCAGGCGAACCACACCTACCCGGCGGACTTCCTCTACGACAACCTCGTCATCGCGGCCAATTGCCTCCACGGCGCCTACCGGGCGGGCGTGCCGCGGCTGCTCTTCCTCGGCAGTTCCTGCATCTACCCGAAGCTGGCCCCGCAGCCCATGCCGGAGGGCTGCCTGCTCACGGGGCCGCTCGAGCCGACCAACGAGGCCTATGCGGTGGCAAAGATCGCCGGGCTCAAGCTGGCCGAATACTACCGGCGGCAGCACGGCGTGCTCTACCACTCGGCGATGCCGACGAACCTCTACGGGCCGGGCGACCACTACCACCTGCAGCATTCCCATGTGCTGCCCGCCCTCCTCCGGAAATTCCACGAGGCGAAGACCGCCGGCCGCGCCGAAGTCACCGCCTGGGGCACGGGCACGCCGCGGCGCGAGTTTCTCCACGTCGACGATCTGGCCGATGCCTGCGCCTTCCTCCTGGACCTGGCCGACCCGCCCGGCCTGATCAACGTCGGCACGGGCACCGACGTCACCATCCGCGAGCTCACGGAGCTGGTGGCCACCGTCGTCGGTTTCACCGGGCGGATCGTGTGGGATAGCACCAAACCCGACGGCACTCCGCGTAAGCTCCTGGATGTCTCCAGGCTCTCCGGCCTCGGCTGGCGCGCCCGCCTTTCCCTCGCCGAAGGCGTGGCCCTGACCTACCGCAGCTACCGCGACGAACTGGCCGCGGGCACGCTCCGGGGCTGATCCCACGCAAGCCCGGTCAGCCATGAGCGAACCCGAGACCGTCGAACCCGCCGAAGAGGGCGGATTTCTCCGCCAGTCCTTCCTGGGCCATCTGGAGGACCTCCGGCAGGCGCTCGTCAAATGCGCCTGGTCGCTCGGTCTCGCCCTTGTGCTCTGCCTGCTGTGCGTCGACAAGATCACCTGGGTGCTCGAGTACCCCTTGCGCCACATGCAGATTTTCGCGCAGCCCCGGCCGACGGTGGCGTTCGCCCTGGGCAAAAACATACTCGGACCGTACGAGGTTTCGCGGGAGCAGTTTGCCGGTCTGCCGGAGGGGGCGGCGCCGCATGCCGTCTTCCGGGTCGGGACCGCCAAGGTGGGCGAGGCCCAGGTGCTGACGCTGGCGCTCGAGCCGGCGGAGGCCGGTCCGCCGTCCCCCATGGTGCGGCTGCGCAACTACGGGCCGGCCGAGGCCTTTTACATCGCCTTCAAGGTCGCGCTCTACGCCGCGTTCGTCCTCTCGGCCCCGTTCTGGCTTTTCTTTGCCGGGCAGTTCATTTTGCCCGCCCTCAAGGTGCGGGAAAAAGGATTCCTCCGGCTCTGGCTCGGGTGGGGAGTGCTGCTGTTTTTTCTCGGCGTGGCGACCACGTACTTCCTGCTCCTGCCCGTGGCTCTGCGCGCCTCGGTGGAGTACTCGCACCTGCTCGGCTTCGAGGCCACCGAATGGCGGGCGGAGGAGTACATCAGCTTCTGCACGAATTTCATGCTCGGCATGGGCTTCGGTTTCCAATTCCCGCTGGTGCTGCTGACCCTCGTGAAGATCGGCCTGATCGACCACCGCTTCCTGGCAAAATACCGGCGCCATGCCCTGGTCCTCTCGTTCGTCCTCGGCGCCGTGCTGACCACCCCCGAGGTCATCACGCAGGTCGCGATGGCTCTGCCGCTCTATCTCCTCTACGAATCGTGCATCTGGATCGCGTGGTACTGGGAACGGAAGAAGAAGCGCCGGGCCACCGCGGCGGGCTGAGCGCCGGCGGCGGGAAAGGCGCCCCGGTTGTTCCGGCCGGGGCGAAGCCGGGCAGGCGACGGGGCCGGAAGTGGAACCGCGGAGCCCCGGCGGCGAGAAGGTCGGCGGCGACGTTGATGTTGGTGGCGGTATCCCAGACCTTCACGAAGGCGGTCTTGAGGCTGGCGTTGTAGTAGTAGGCGTTGCCACCAGAAGCCGCGAGGGCTGCGGCCGCCTGCCCGTCGGTCGGATAGACGAGGTTGGGCACGGCCGCGCCGGCGACAGTGATTGCCCCGGGCGGATTAGCACCAAGGAACGCGACATAAAAGAACGTCTCCGCGGGACTTGGGCGGGGTCACCAGCCTGGTGCGGGCTCTCGGGCTCAAGTCCGCGTGTTCTGGCTGCCGGCTGGATTTCTTCCACAGCCCCGCCCTCTGCGTGGATGCCCTGGCTCGGGCCTGGGTGAGGATCGTGCTCAAGGTCCATCCCGGCGTCCAGCGGATCAACGGACGGCTCGTGCTGCTGGCGGACGGCCTGAAGAAGGCGAAGGCGGGCCGCAAGATGCCCGCGGTCAGCTCCCTCCACCAAAGTTCGGCGTCCAACACCAAGCCGGAGTTTATCATGGGGCCACTCGTGCCAGGCGCTCGCCCTGCTGGTCCAGGCAGGGCAGAGCTTTCAGGCCCTGCCGCTGACCGCCCGGATTCACGAGGGGGTGGTGTTCTCCCACCGCGACCAACGCACGCTGCTCGACAAGCTGCTCATCTTCCTCGCTGCCTTACAGCTGCCGGAACCGGTGCTGCTGGTCGTTCGGCCTGCGGCAGGGTCATCGGCGGTCTGCTCGAAGGGGGCGGCCATTTGGTTTCCCGCCTGAAGAAAAATGCCTGCGCCTACGCCCTGCCGCCGGCCCCCGTGCGCCCCGGCTGCGGCCGTCCTAAGCTCTATGGGAAAAAGGTCCGGCTGCGCGACCTCTTCACCGGTCCTTTGCTCACGATGCCGAGCCCGGCCTACGGCGAGTCGGACCCCACCTTGCAGTATGCCTGCCGCGACTTGCTCTGGCGTCCGTCCGGCGCAAGATCAACGCCTACCACCGCCACAGCCTGCCGGAATATCTCTCAGCTTCTCCCCAACTCTCCTCCTTCGAGATATTCCTCCGGGAACGAATTGACCTGGAACGCGCAGAGGGAACATGTCTCGCCGCCTAACCCTGGCACCCCATCAGCAACCCGGCACTCTCAAGTGTATTGGAAAACTATAGCCAGCCGGCGAGAGCGGCCGCTGTCACTGGCCGGTTTTAAAAACGGCACCCTGATTGCGGGTTCCGCGGCCAGGCGCGGCGTGGCTTTTCTTCTGGCCAGCGGGCCCGGCTCTGGCATCCTGCGGTGGTCAGTCACCTTGGTCTGTTCCCCTGCCATGAGCAACGAAACCACCCCTTCCACCCCCGAGGCCGAGGACCGCACGGTCGCCCTCCTCAGCTATCTCACGATTGTCGGCTTCATTGTCGGCTTGGTGCTGCACAGCAACAAAAAGACCAGGCTGGGGGCCTATCACCTCCGGCAGGGGTTGGGCCTGGCGCTCACCTTCATGGGGCTGCGCCTCGTCCTGAGCTTTTTCCCCTTCGTCTGGCTTTCCTATGCTTTCTACAGCGGTCTCAATGAGCTGCTCTGGGTTCTGTATGTTGTTCTGGTGGTGCTGGGGTTGATCGCCGTCAACCAGGGGAGGGAGAAGCCCTTGCCGCTGGTGGGCGAACAATTCCAGAAGTGGTTTGCCGGCACCATTGAGTGAACGGGGAGGGCGGATTTTGCCCGGGAGGCTCAGGATTTGGATAAAGTCCTGGCAGGCTGGGCCGTTGCATAAGGCAACCCACCAGCATGTCGATCACAGATCCGTTCACCGGGGCGGAACCGCCCACCCAGGAGACCGGGACGGCCGCCGCAAGGTCCGAGACCGTCACGGGGGCCGAGGCATTTTCGGCGGGGCAGCGTTGGCGCAATTACCAGCTTAACCAGCCTTGGGAAAATGGCGCGCCGGGGATGTTCTGGGGGGTGGAGGCCGGGTCGTTGGAAAAGGTCATCTTGCGGAATCGTCCCATCGGGGCGGCTGTCGCCGGGCGGCGGTTGGCGTGGGATCGGCTGCAGCAGATGGCAGACCCCCGGCTGGTCCGGGGCGTCCTGGCGCGGGAGGAGAACGGGCGGCGGATCGAGGTGTTCCGGGTCCCGGCGGGCGAGACCCTGCGGCGCTGGGCGGCCAATCATGTTTTGAACGATGAGGTGCTCGCCCGCCTGACCATGCAGGTGGCGGAGGCGCTCGGCGCCCTGCATGCGGCGGGGGTGGTCCATCTGGCCCTGAGTCCCGATGTGATCTGGGTCGAGGGCACGGCGCGCGATTTCAACCTCACGGTCGGCGGGCTGCACGAGGCCACGGTGTATGACCAGGCCGGGCTGATCCCGGTCGAGGTCAACCCGATGGTGGCGCCGCCCGAGGCGGCCGGATTGTATCAGATGGCACCCGGGCCCAGGCTGGGGGCATGGGACTGGTGGTCGCTCGGCCGGGTGCTGCAGGAGCTACTGTTGGGGCGCAAGGTCTATGAGCTGCTCCTCAAGGCCGAACCCGGCCAGCTTTCCTTGGAGCATCGGGGGCGGGCCGAGCTGATGTTACTGGAGCGCGATGACTCCGGGCGGCGCGCCGGGGCGGTCGAAGCCATGCCGGCGGAGACGAGCCCGTTCGCCCTGGCCCTGCTGCGCGGCCTGCTGACGAGCTGCCGGGACGGCCGCTGGCAGCAGACGGAGGTGCTGCGCTGCCTGCAGCGGGAACCGGTGCAGGACCGTTATGCCCTGCCGCGCGATACCCGGCTGTATGTCTGGCGCCGGCAGGCGTTCCTGCTGCCGGAGGCGGCGGCGATGTTCTCCGATCCGTCCTGTTGGAGCGAAGGGGAAGCTGTTCTTTTCAGCACCGGTGCCGACCAAGATTCCCTGCCGGAATTTTTGGCGGAGGTGCCGGCCTATCAGGCGGAGCACCGGCAGGTGCAGGAACTCCTGGCGCTGATGGGCCTGCCCGCCTGGGCCGACGGCGCGGAGGCGGCGCGCCGGACCGCTGTTGCCGGGCTGGTCTGGCTGGCGCTCGGCCGGGAGCCGGGAGCCGGTCTGCACCTGCGCGGCTGGCTGGTGGATGAGCCCGGATTGCACCGGTATCTCGCGGAGGAGATGCCCGCGGAGTCGGTTGCCCTCCTCCGGACCGTCACCGATCCGGCCTATCTCCATGCCTTGGAATCGCTGGGAGGCGCGGCCTCCGCGATGCTCCTGTGGCAGCTGGCGGAGACCGGCGGCGAGGCCATCCGCCGGGCCGTCAAACACGGTTGGGCCGAGGACTCGGACGAAAGCATGCAGGCGCAACTTTACCTGCTCGCGCTCGAAAGCCACGACGCCCTGGCCGGCCGGCTGGCGAACCTGCGCCTGGACTATGCCGGGAACCGCGATCCGGAGCTGAACAGCCTGATGACGGAGGCGAAACCCGCCCGCTGGGCCCAAGCCCTGCTCGGGTTCATGGCAAAATTTCCGCTCGACTACGGCTTTGTCACCCACGCGGAATGGAATCTGCGGACGTACCAGTCGATCCGGACCGAGGCGGAACAGCTCACGACCGTGCTGTTTTGGCGGCGCCTGTATTGGGTCATGCTCGCCAGTCCGGCGCTGCTCGGGAGCTGGCCCGTCTACCTGCTGGCCTGGGGCGTGCCGCTGGCCCTGGCGCTGAAAGCCCGGGCCTGGCTGGAGGCGGCTCTGATCGTGCTGTTGAGCCTGGCCTGGCGCTGGGCCGGCCGCTGGTTCCTCCAGGAAGAAATCCACCACTATGCCCCGGGAGTCCTGCCCTGGGGCTGGCTCGACCGTCCGCAGCGTTGCCGGGAGGAGGCCGCCCTGGCGCAGCCGGACGGTCCGGTGCTGCCGCTGCGCTCGCTGCGGCAGGCGTGGGAGCGGCTCCGGGCGAGGGCGGAGGCGCTGCCCCGCGCCTCGCGGCCGCAGCCCCTCCGCCGGCCTCCCTGGCTGATCGGCCTCAAAGCCGCTTCCGTACTCGGCCTGCTGCTGGTGGCCGGGCTGTCCTCCTGGCAGACATGGCCCGAGCTGCTCAACCGGGCCGAGGCCATGGGCCTGATCCACCCGCTCCATGTGGTGCAGAATCAGGCCAGGCCCGGGGATCAGCGCAAGGAGGCGGCCGGCGCCCCGGCCAAGCCGGCACCGGAAGAGCCCCTGTACGAGGAGATCAACGACGGTTTCGGCAAGCGCCGGCGCGGCCCGTTGATCGCCTGGGACCTGCCGCCGCCCGAGCACCCGGCTCCGCTCGCGGTCCGCCGCGTGGAGACCATGAATGCCGAACAGGCCGCCTACGCGCTCGTGAGCGGTTCGCTGCTGCTTGAGCCCTATCCGCACAAGGATCTCCGGCTCATCCTTGCCATTCGTGTGCCGGTGGAGCGGGCGGGCGATGTCGGGCTGGTCCTCTACAGCTCGGAAAAACACGAGCTGCTGGACCGGCGGCTGTTCCTGTTGAGCGCGGCGCCCAAGTCCCGCACCTGGTATCAGGTGGACAATCTCCGGGTCGTCTTCCTCGGCGAGCCGGCCGCCCTGCGCCAGCAAAATTCCCTTGCGATGCGCTGAGGTCTTTGCCGCGATGGAGGCCGCATGATCGCTCCCGAAACCTTCTCCCAGCTGGAAAACATCAAGAAGCGCGCCGGCTACCTGTGGAGGTTTCTTTGACGTCGATCAAAAACGACGCGAAATAGAGGCGATGGAGGCGGAGATGGGGGCTGCCACGTTCTGGGAAAACTCCGAACGGGCCCAGAAGCACATTGCCAAGCTCAACACCCTGAAGCGCACCATCGGCGGCCTCGTGGGCTTTCAGCGCAAGCTCGACGACGCCTCGGTCATGGTCGAGCTCATCGAAGCGGCCGCTCCCGGCGAGCAGGAGGACGACGCCCGGGAATTGCACGGTGCCGTCACCGCCATGGTGGAGGAGCTGGACCAGCTCGAAATCTCCTCCTTCCTCACCGGCCAGTTCGACAAGAACAACGCCTTTCTCTCCATCCAGGCGGGTGCCGGCGGCACGGAGTCGAACGACTGGGCCGACATGCTGTTTCGCATGTACAACCGCTGGGCGGAGCGCCGCGGTTTCACCGTGGAGGTGCAGGACGTGCAGGCCGGCGACCAGGCCGGCATCACCAAAGCCACCCTCCTCATCAAGGGCGAGAACGCCTACGGCTACGTCAAGGCCGAGCGCGGCGTCCACCGCCTCGTGCGCATCAGCCCCTTCGACTCCAACAAGCGCCGCCACACCTCCTTTTGCGCGATCGACATCATCGCCGAGATCAACGAGGACATCAACATCGAGGTGCCCGACAGCGACCTCCGGGTCGATGTCTACCGCTCCTCGGGCAAGGGCGGCCAGGGCGTCAACACCACCGATTCCGCCGTGCGGCTGACCCACCTTCCCACCGGCCTGGTGGTGGTCTGCCAGAACGAACGCTCCCAGATCAAGAACCGGGCCAGCGCCCTGAACGTCCTCAAGGCGCGGCTCTACGAAAAGAAACTCGATGAGCAGCGCAGCGAGATGGAAAGGTTTTACGGCGAGAAGGGCGAGATCGGGTGGGGCAGCCAGATCCGCAGCTACGTGCTCCAGCCCTACCAGATGGTGAAGGACCTGCGCACCGGCATCGCCACCAGCGACACCCAGGGCGTGCTTGACGGGGACCTCGACCGTTTCATCTATGCCTGGCTGCGCGCCGGCTGCCCCCGCCACCGCAACAAGGATATCCAGATGGAGGAGTGAGCGGCCGGCGTCCCCCGGGCGGCCCGGCGCGGGCCGGCCCTTGATTTCCGCCCTTCCTCATTTTGTCTTTCGTGCGCCATGGGAAAAATCCAAGCACCGGCCCTGTCCCGCCCTGCACCGGGAAATATCGCCGGCCGAATGCGGCGAGGGCCGCCATAGCCGCTGCGCGTGTCCGCCCGATTGTCCGCATAATCCCTTGGCACCGGAGAATTATGATCTGCTGCTGGAGCACGAGGCCCGGCTCGACGGCCTCACGCTCCGCCGGCTCGGCCAGGAGCTGCCCGAGGCCACCCGCGCCATCCAGGGCGCCTTGCACGACAAAAGCCCGCATGCCCTGCACGCGACCACCATCGGCTGGCTGTATTTTCAGGCCGGTCCCGACGGCGAAACCTTTGCCGCCCGCTGGGCCCAGGCGGGTTTCCCGGAGCTGAAAAACGACGAGCGGGTCATCCTGCGGGGCAAAATGCAGGTGCGGGTCGCCCTGCTGGAAATCCAGCGGGTGCGGGACGACGGCCAGAGCATGGATGCCGTGGATCTGCTGGATCCGTCCGGCCCGTTGCTGCGGTTTGTGGACCGGTCAGTGGCCCGTCGGGCCGTGCGCTTTTCCCGGGTGCTGACCTGGATCTATCCCCTGCCGCATTTTTGGCGCATGTTCGGCACCGGCGTGGTGCTGCCTGTAGAACGCCGGCTATACGTCGAGGTCGGCGCCAACTAGAACCCGTGTCCGCT
>CAISJA010000017.1 GCA_903885525.1 uncultured Opitutaceae bacterium | reverse complement strand
CCGCGCTCGAAGCCGACTTCGGTTTCACCGGGCACTTTTTCCATCAAGCCACCGGCCTCAGCCTCACCCACTACCGCGCCTACGATCCCGCCCTCGGCCGCTGGCTCTCGCAGGACCCTATCGCCGAAGCCGGCGGCCTCAACCTCTACGCCTACGTCGGTAACGATCCGGTCAATGGCACGGACCCGCTCGGTTTGTGGTTAAATACATCTCTACCACAAAGTTGGAAAGACCCTCTGGATCAAAATATGTACAATCCGTTCAGCGCCCCGAGCGGCATGGCACAAAAAATACCAGCAAAAACACCTACTGTTCCCTTCGGTAACAATGGCCGTCTAACCGTCTATGGCGAATGTAATAATAAATCTGATTTTTCAGATGATGCAGAGAAAAGATCATTTCAAGCAAGTAGGAAAGGTAATTTCGGGACATTTAGCAGATGCAAATTCAACGCAAGTTATCGCTATAACATATTTAACATTCCAGTTGAATCTGGCATAAATGAGGTGCAGCAAATCGAGACAGGTGGGAAAAATAAACCTTTTAACCGTCCTGCTCCTGAGCTGTTTACTATATTTGGTGATAAGAATGCATATATCAGCACGTCAGAAACCATTAACCCCTATAATGGAGATACCGTAAATAAAACCTATATTGGAGGTGAGATAACTGAAGGTGTTTCAGCAAGTGTTTCAATAACCACGAGCGTAAATAGAAATGGAGTAGATATGAAAAACGAAACTTACATGCTTAATTTTATTTTTTCATTTGGTGGTAATCCGAAATGAAACCGCACCAACCTCTCCACTGTTTCTTGGCTGGGATCGCCTGGGCGCTTTTGGCGGCCTGCCAGCCGACGAAACCGGGACTGCACACCCGCTATGAGCAGATCCTGCCGCTCAAGCCCGAGGAGGGGGTTTTTGCCTATTCGCGCATTTCGCCCGACGGGCGGGAGCTGTCCTATGCCTCGGAAATCACCGTCCAGGGCGAACTGCGGCGCACGGTCAATCTGGTCGATCTGGCCACGCGGCGGGTGCTGTTCTCCGAGCCGGGGATCGACGCCTACTGGGCGCCCGACGGGCAGAGGGTGATCTTCCTCAGCATGGCCGACCACTCGGACGGCACGGTCAGCCTCTGGCACCGCGACACGGGGGCGGTGAGCCGGGACATCGCGCCGGCCAACCTCGGCAACTATTTTTCCTGGGCGAGCGACCACGGGCGCGACCTGATTCTCACCCAGTCGAACAATTATTATTACCTGGAGGGCGACGCGGCCGTCCGTCCGTACCGCACGGTGCGTTCCTATCCGGTGAGCGGCACGGGGGCCCAGCCCATGATCGCGCGCGACGGCAGCCTGATCGCCACGTTTGTGGACGGAGCCGTGGCCGTGCGGGGCCTGGAGGAGGAGACGCCGCTGCTCGAAACCCATCTCCCCGGCGGCAAGGCGGATTTCTCCTGGGACGGACGCTACATCGCCTTCCACACGGTCAAGAACCACGGCCGGTCCGCCGGCTATGAGATCGTGGTGGTGGATTTGCAGGAGAAGAAGCTGATCCCGGTGACGAACCTGCCCGGCTCGGCCTACTATCCCAGCTGGACGAGGGACGGCCGGTTGTCGTTCCGGTACGATTCCGACACCTACCGCGGATTCATGCTGGCCACGGATTTTCTGCAAAACCCCGCCGAGCCCCTGCCCACCCGCCATGAGATTCCCAAGGGCCAGGCGGCCTTGCAAACGCTGCATGGCGCGGCCGCCATCCCGCCGCACCGGGTGGTGCTGGTCAATTTTTGGGCCGGCTGGTGCGTGCATTGCCGGGCGGAGCTGCCGGTGCTGGACCGGCTCCGGCGCGAACTCCGCGCCCGCCACCTCGACGCCGAGATTGTGGGGGCCTGCGAGCCCAGCTCCTTCAAATCCGACCGTGAGCGGGTGATGCTGAACAACAACCTGAGCCTGCCCCAGGTGGACATCGAGGCGCAGGACATCAACCGCTTTGGCATCCAGGTTTTTCCCACCAATCTGCTGTTTGTGGATGGCAAGCTGGTGGAGCGGCGCTATGGTGCGCAAACCTATGAGCAATTCGTCCAGTGGCTGGTGCAGGCGGGAGTGGCCCTCCCGGCCCGTTCCTTGTGAACTATCCCTGGAGCCGCGGCGCACCGGTGTGACGGCGGCCCATTTTCCTGGCGGGGCCACCCGCTGCAATCTCCTTTGGCTGGGAGCCGCCGGAGGAATGAGGTCCGTGGCGTCCGTGCTCCCGGTGGCCCGCCGCGCGGCGGCGCCTCTGCGGTCTGGCGGCCGGCCCCGGGGATTTTTCCCGGGCGCGCGGGCGTGGCGGCGGTGCCTCCCCGCGTTCGCGTTTGCGCTCTTCGCCGCGGTTTTGGCCGGTTCCGCTCAGGCAAGCGAACCGGTTTCCGGCCCGACCACCGGACAGCTGGCCGGTGGCGGTTACCACAGCCTCGCCGTGGACTCACATGGCCGGGTGTGGAGCTGGGGCGAAAATGCCCACGGGCAGCTGGGCCGCGGTGACAAGATCAACAGCCCGCTTCCGGCTGAAGCCAGGATACCTGAGGGGGTGCAATTCTTGCGCGTCGCCGCCGGAGAGGACCATTCGCTTGCGCTTGATCGGGAAGGTCGGGTCTGGGCCTGCGGCCGCGATACGCACGGCGAACTCGGCGGCAAGGGGAGCGAAATCCAGAACATGCTGCAGGTGATCCCCGGCCTCCCTCCGGCGACGGCGATTGCCGCCGGCCAGACCCATTCGCTGGCTTTGACCAAGGCGGGGGCGGTCTGGACTTGGGGTGCGGGGCGCAAGCCGGCGGGCGGTGCGGTGGCTGCTTCCCTCCGCCCGGTCCAGGTGGAAGGATTGCCCCCGGTGGTCGCGCTGTGCGCCGGTGCCTACCACGATCTGGCCCTGGACAAGGACGGGCGGGTCTGGTCCTGGGGCAGCAACGACTCCGGCCAGCTGGGCCGGAACTCCCGCAACAAGGAAATGCAGCCCGGGCCGGTGGAGGGTTTGCCCCGTGATATCGTCATGATTGCCGCCGGCGAGACCCACAGTCTGGCTCTCCAGTCCGATGGCACGGTGTGGGCCTGGGGCGGCAACCGTCATGGGCAACTGGGGGACGGTGGCAGCCGGTCCCAGGCCGTGCCGCACCGGGTGCCGGGCCTGGCTCCCATCCGGCAGATCGCCTGCGGGGCGATGCACAGCGTCGCGCTCACGCGCGATGGCACGGTGTGGGCTTGGGGTGACAATAGCCTCGGGCAGCTCGGCCTGGCCATTCCCGGGGGCTCGGCGCAACCGGTCCCAGTCTGGTCGGAGCAAGATTCCCCCTCGCAGCCGTTGGGCGCAATCAAGCTGGTGGCCTGTGGCGGCTATCACACCATTTTTCTGAAGCAAAACGACGCCGTGCTCGCCGTAGGGCACAATTACTTCGGCCAATTGGGCAATTGGGATACCCGGGACCGGGACCGCGCCGTCCCGATTTTTCGGCAATGCCTTCAGTGACCTGATGGCCGGGCGGGGAGGTCGGTGAAAATCTCCTCCACCCGGAAGAACGTAGCCGGCCCGCGTCCGGCCCGCAGCAGGAGCGGGGTGACCACAGGCAATTTGGCACCGGCCAGCGCCCGGTGCTGGGCGGCCACCAGGGCTTCGGCCTCCTGCCGTCGCGCCGCCGCGGCGGGGAAAACCCCGCGCAACCAGTCAGCGGCCCCGGAGGGGTTGCCGAGCACCAATTCGTCCCGGGAAAAGAGCACTGCCGCCACGTTCAGGAAGGCGTCCCGATCCGCGCCTTGCGCGAGCACGGCCGCGACGAAGACGATGGTGAGTTCCAGATTCTGCTCGTCCGTCTTGAGCAGGACGCCGGGTCCCTCGGGCCGGGTGGAGAGGTCTGTTTGCTCCACTTGACCGATCAACTCCAGACATTTGGGGCAGGTCAGGCTGAAGACCACCACCGGGCCGTCCGGCGTCAGGTGCCCGAGCCAAGGTTGTCCCGCTTCGCGGCCGGCGTCCCGCAGGCTGGAATAATCTCCGGCGGGAGCGGGACCGTTGACGTGGAAAAGAGCCACCAGAGCCAGTCCGGCGGCCAGGAGTCCGAACGGTGCCGCCCAGCGGGAGGGTGGGGTGCGCCATGCGGCCAGGGCCGCCCAAGTCGCCCCGGCATGGGCGAGACACCAGGGGCAGAAATGCCGGAGCCCGAAGGCCTGCACACCGACGAACCAAACCGAGCCGGCCGCCAGCGCCAGCAGGCAGAGCAACCGCAGCCGGCGCGGGAAATACCCCGCGCCGAGCCAGACAAAGATGGCATACAGTCCCACCGGCAGGCCCCACCAGGCGCCATACCGGCTGTGCAAAACCGCTCCGCACTCCCACCCGGTCCCGCACGGGAGGGACCACCATTTCAGGCCCGCGAGCATGCCGGCCAGGGCCAACCCGAGCCAGGTGGCGAGGGAAGAAAGGAGTTTCATGTGTGCCGAGGGATCGTGACGGTGCGCGCCGCCGGCCAGCCGGGCCGGGTGCTCACTTGCCCTCCGCATCCTTGGCCGGCCGGGTGACCCGCAGGATCATCCGGCCCTCCAGCAGGAGATCGGTGCCGTCGTAGAAGGAGAGCTTTTGCAGCAAAACGCCGGGAGCGCCGGCCGGGACGGTGAGTTTGTAGACGCCCGTCCCTTGGTTGAAATCCTTCAGCGCAACGGTGCCACGGTCCAGTTTGATCGTGGGCGGATTTGGGCCCGGCCAATTGGAAACCTGAAAGGTGAGGCTGGCTTCCTGCCCGGGGCTGGTGGCCGGCAGGATCAACGGATCAGGCTGCAAGCGCACCGGCGAGCCCACGGTGACGGTGATCGGCACGGTGAGCTGCGGCTCGGCGGGATCGCCGGTGTCCACGGTGAGGGTGACCGCGTGTTCGCCCACCGGGGCCTCGGGCCGTTTGCGAAGGACCACCACCTGCGCCTCCACCGGGCTGGTCGGCTCCAGTCTTGCTTCCAGCCAGGGGGTCTCGCTCCGGACGGCCAGCGCCTTGTTGCCGGAGCCGCCGAGCGGCTTCAACGTGATGCGTCCGGTGGCCTCGCTCTTGACCATGCTGGCCGGCAGCACGCCCGGCATGGGGACGACCAGCCAATGCGCATAGGAGGAAACAGTCATCTCCAGGCGGATGGCCCGGGTGCCGGCGGTAGTCGGGATAAAGAGCAGGTGCGAGACATGGCCTTGAAAGGCATTGGTGTCGAAACTGACGGGGAGCACCGTGGACTCACCGGGGGCGAGGTGGGTTTTCTCGGGGTGGGCTGGCAGGGCGGTGAGCTTGGGGCCCCCGGCGCAGGCGCAATCCGTGGTCACCTCCTTTATCTCCAGCTCCTGCGGGCCGGTGTTGATGAGGGTGATCTTGCCCTCCAGCCGCGTGTG
>CAISJA010000016.1 GCA_903885525.1 uncultured Opitutaceae bacterium | reverse complement strand
CACGAGCCAAAGAATGCGCCCCGAAAATTGCCTCAAAAGCGCCGCAGAAACCGGACTTCCGCCCGCAAGGCTTCCAGTTCTTTGAGCAGTTCCGCCACCGCACAGAGTCCGTCGAGATTCAGGGCGTAGTTGGTCCGCAGGGTCCCGATCCGGCGAAGGACGCGGATGGTCTCGTGGTCAAACCGCCATCCCTCCCGCTCCGGTTCGTTCACCGGGGCGATCAGCCCGTGCCGGCAGTAGACGGCTATCTGGTGCCGCGGGGTTTGGGTCAGGGACACGACCGTCTCGATCGAGTAACCGATTTCACCCGTCGGTTCGTAAAGCTGCAGAGCAGCCGGGCCATTCTTGGTGTTTCTCTTCATGGGCGTCTCCCGCTTTGGGCCAGACAGGGAAAGCGCAGCCGGGGCTCCAGTCCCGCCGCAGGTGCCGCACCTGCGGCCGTCGGCCGGTCCGGCAGGGCGGCGAAGCGGACCGGGACGAAGCAACTGTTGCCCGGCGGCCATTGCGTCAACCGGTCAATAAAAGGGACAGGCCGCAACGGCGTGTCGAGGGCAAGCAGAGTGGAGGTCACGGGCTGATCCTAACGAAACGAGCACTCGGTGCCTATGGGGTATAGTCCTACGCGAGGATTTGCCCGACCCGTGGAGGGAGCTTGCCGTCCCACGCCAGTTTCGCTCCCGGCACCACCAGCAGGCGGACAAGACGGACCGCGGTAGGTCATTACCCCAAAAACAATCCCTCGCTCGCGGCCAGTTTTCCGAATAGAAAGCAGCCATACGGGCACGAGTCGTTTGCCTGCCGGTCGGGTTGTTCCCGCCACCATCGCACTGAAAACACCGCCATGACCACCAGCCCCCAATCTCGATTTTACCGGCGGTATGGTGCCGCCCTGCGGCGGCATGTGCGGCAACAGCCTCGCGCCCCGGCGTCGCTCCGTGGCGCGAAGCTGTTGGGTTCGGTGGCCCTCGCGCTTGGGCTTGATACGGAGGCGCTGGCCCGGGTGCATGACCGGGCCTTGGCGGATTTGGCCCCGGCTCCGGGAGGCTCCGGGGGGCGGAAGGGAGAGGGCCAGACGACGCCGGCGGGCAGATTTTTCCTCGCGGCGCTGTCACCGCTAGAACGGACTCATCACGCGGCCCTAGTGGCTGCGCAACAGGCGCGGCAACTCAAAGTCCGGCTGCGCCTCCGTACCACCGCCCTCGCGGGTGTCCGGTTGCGGATGCGCCGGGAACTGGCCCGGCAGCGGAAGGACAAGGCCACGCTGAAACAGGGGGCGCACCAGTACAGCCTCCTGCTCGCGCGCACCCGGCGTATGCAGAAGGAGTCGCGGCGGCTGGCCCACCAGGTCCTGCTGGCGCAGGAGGAGGAGCGGAAGGAAATCAGCAGGGGATTGCACGACGAGGTAGCCCAGATTCTGGTCGGCATCAACGTGCAGCTCGCGGCCCTGAAGGTGGCGGCGGCCCTCAACAGTCGGAACCTACAGCACCGAATCACCTTGGCCCAGCGGTTGGTCGAGCGGTCCGTGCAGGTCGTGCACCGCTATGCCCGTGAACTGCGGCCCGCGTTGCTCGACGACCTCGGGCTGATCCCGGCGTTGCGCTCTTACATCAAGGACATGCCGGGCCGGAAAGGGCTGCATATCCACTTCCGGGCTTTTCCCGCAGTGGAGAATTTTGATAGTCTCCGTCGCACGGTGTTCTATCGGGTCGCCCAAGAGGCGCTCACCAACATCGCCCGCCATGCCCGGGCCCAAACGGTCTCCGTCATCCTCCACCCGATGGCTGAAGGTGCCCGCTTGGAAGTGCGCGACGACGGCCAGTCTTTTCCGGTGGATCGCCTGCTCTCTTCCCGCAGCAGCAAACGTCTCGGTCTGCTCGGCATGCAGGAGCGGGTCAAAATGGTCGGGGGGGCGTTGACGATCCTCTCCGCGCCCGGCAAAGGCACACTGGTGCGGGCCGAAATCCCCTACCGTGGGACGCGGAGAAAAGTTTTGTGATCAAATCCATCAGGGTATTGCTCGCCGAGGACCATGTCATCGTCCGCGAGGGCCTGCGCTCCCTCTTGGAACTGGGGGACGGGATTTCGGTGGTGGGGGAGGCCGCCAACGGCCGGGAGGCGGTCGCCCTGGCCCGCAAGCT
>CAISJA010000015.1 GCA_903885525.1 uncultured Opitutaceae bacterium | reverse complement strand
CCAGTCCGCCGATCTGCTCCCAGACCCGCCGCCGCCAGAAAAGGGTTTCTTGGGGCACAAAATCGTTGAGCCGGAGCACCTCGGGATCGTGGGCGGGCAGATGCCAGCGGGCAATTTCCTGCGAGGCCTCATCGACCACGATCCGATGGCCGTACACCACATCCACCGCCGGGTGCCGGGCGAAATAGTCGGCGATGAAGGCCAGCGCACCGGGCAGGTAGTAGTCGTCGGAGTTGATCCAGGCCATGATGTCGTCCGGGCCACCGGTGGTCCGGGCAAAACCGCGGGCGATGGCGTCCGCCTGCCCGTGGTCGCGTTCGCTGGCCCAGGCGAGGAGGCGGGGTTGGCCGGGGGAGACCGCCGCGGTCGCCTCGGCGCAGCGCCGGATCAGCTCTGCGCTGCCGTCGGTGGAGCCGCCGTCCTGGACGACGTAGTCGACCGCCGTGCCCTGCCCGAGCACGCTCTGCATCGTTTCGCCGAGGTAGGCCGCCTGTCGGTAGGAAGGCGTGACAATCGACAGCTTTGGCCGGGCTGCGGATCGGGCGGCGGGAAATTGCTGCAACCGGACCGGCCGGGGAGGGTAGGCCATGTGCGCGGGCATCTGGAAGAACATCAGTTCGGTCCAGTCGCCGCCACCGAGCCAGAGCGGAAGGAGTTGGCGTTTGATCCGGATGGTGCGTTCCCAGATCGGCGTCCACCCGGTGGCATCCTGCCGGATTTCGATGACGAGGTGTTGCCGCCCGGCGGGTAAAGTGCCGCGGATTTCGAAGCCGGTATGGTCATCCGGGGCGGCCGGCAGCGCCGCCTTCACATCGGGCCGGGGCAGCCCGACGACACCATGCAGCGTCCGGTCGCGGGTGCGCAGACGGATGCCGCGTCCCGGCCGGTCCGGCGTGTCAAAGCACCAGCCGCGGATGATCACGCAGCGGGACAGCTGCGACCAATCGGCGGGCTGGTCGATATGGGACTGGATCGGCACGGGGCTCATCAAGGCAGGACGCCGTGGCGGGAGGCAAGACGAAGTCCCGGCGCCGGATCATGGCTGCCGTCTGCACCGGTCAGACAAACTTTAGCTTGCGGGCGGCAAAAATGACCATGCGCAGCAGCAGCCAACCGTGCTTCCAGCGCTGGATATTGGTGGTGCCGTAAGTGCGCTCCTTGTAGCGGATGGGCACGTCGGCAATCTTGAGGTTCAGCTTGGCCGCTCCGAACAGCAGGTCGAAGTCACCAAACGGATCGAAGTCGCCGAAATAGGCCCGGTTGGCGGCGATCTTCGCATAATTAGCGCGGCTGAGCACCTTGGTGCCGCAGAGGGTGTCCTTCACCGGTTGCCCGAGCAGCCAGGTGAAGATGAGGCCGAAAGCCTTGTTGGCGCAAAGGTTCAGGAACCGCATGGCATTTTCGTCCATCGGGTAGACGAGCCGGCAGCCATTGGCGAATTCGGCCCGGCCGCTGGCCAGCACTTCGTAAAACTTCGGCAGCTCCTCGGGGGGCATGGTGAGGTCGGCGTCGAGAATCATCAGGATGTCGCCGCTTGCGGCGGCGAAGCCCGCCCGTACGGCGTCGCCCTTGCCTTGGCCCGGCTGCTGCAGGATCCTGATCCTCCGATCCGGATACTTGGCCGCGACTCGCTGAATCTCCTCCCAGGTATTATCGCGCGAATGGCCTTCGACGAAGATTAGTTCAAGGCTGGCCCCCATGCGGGGGGTGCGTAGGACGGCGGCCTCGATGTTGCCCGCTTCGTTGCGGGCCGGGATGACGACAGAAACGGAAGGATTTTTCTTGGAAGATTGCCGTGCGGGTTTGGCAACGCAGAACACCGTAAAACAGAAAACACAAAATACCGGTGAAAGCCAGCGGTTGAAAACATTCTCCAGGCCCATACAGCGGACCGGCAGAAGCAGATGCGAATCGGTCCTCAAAGGGCCCCAGTCCCCCAGATGGAGCAGGTTTTTCACGTCAGCCGGGGTGAGCCAGCTGGATTGCGGCTGGTCGGGGCGCAGGCCGAGCAGACGGGCTGCAGTGAGGAGGGGCCGCCACAGCGAGGAGAAGAAATTGATGACAACCCGTGTGTCCTCATGTGACACGGTATGGAGTCGCTGCAGCAATTGCTGGGCATCCGCCGCATGGTTTAGTGTCTCCGAGATAATGATGTAGTCGAAGCGGCCGGCCAGATCCAGAGTCTCACCCGCCTGCACATAGAACTGAGCCCGGGGTAGGCGAATCCTGGCCGCCGCAATTTGCCTGGGTGAGAGGTCGATGCCGGCTTTGCGCGATGCATGGATACGTGTGAGCAGGTCACCGGAACCGCAGCCAATCTCAAGTACGGACGCCTCTGGGGGGATTATCAGGTTGTAGTAATGGGCAAGCAGTTCGCGGTAGCTGCGTGCGGCCCAGGTTTGGCCACTCGGCGCGACCTCATAGAAGGCCTTGATATGGGCAAGGTGCCGGCGCGTTATCTCTGAGGTGGCGGGCATCTTATCCTTCCACCTTTTCAAGGACGACCAGCAGACGTGCGGCAAACAGTCTGGGGAAGGGAGTCGTGATATGATCAATCCCCCGCATTAGCTGGTGTAGAAAGCGGCCACCAAACTGTGGCCCTGAAAAGCCGCCGGAAGCTAGATAATCGAAGGATGAGATGGGGGTCACTTCGCCAATGCGCCAGCCGGCGAGCCTCTCATGCGCCTCACCCCACCAGAACAGCCGAGTGGCTGATCCCTGGGCCGCATAGTAGTCGGCATCGGTGGCGCTGAAACCAGCGGGAGCCTCCCAGGTGATCGGATCGCCGAGGGCGACGGGCTCATGGTGGAAACAAAGGTACACTAACCGCCCAAGCCAACTCGCTGCCGGCTCGAACAGGATCAGGCGGCCGCCGGGCGTGAGCACGCGGTGGAATTCCTGGAGCGCCGTGCCGGGGTAACGAAGATGATGCCAGACGTCGAAGAGTATCAGGTTTGACACCGAGTCGCTACCCAAGCTGAGGGCGTAGCAATTTTCCTGGCGGTCAAGCCAGGGATTTGGAAACAGATCGGTGGTGAGGCACTGCGGAAGCACCTCCTTGATGCAGCCCATTCCGGACCCAAGTTCCACTACCAGCCCGGGGATCTGCCGGTCAAGACGGGTGCCGATCAGCCGGAAGAAACCATAATAGACCTCCTGCAGCATGGGCTTGCGTTGCCATGCTTCCCGATTGCGCCGGATCTCAATGTTGTGTTGCTCGAGGGGCAACGCTGAGGGAGCGACTTTCATGGCAGGAATATTGGGCACCGCCGGGCGGTGGCTATGGAACTGGAAAACAGGATTACGGGCAGGTGCATCACGGCAAAAAATAAGCTGAAGCGAGCCCACAACAGGATTTCCGTTGAGGAGAATATGTCCCGCAGGAGGGAAGGGGCACCTGCAATTCACGGGAGAAGATGAATACCCGCCACTCGGGGAGTGTTCCCTGGCCATTCGGGGCGACCACTGGCTCCGCTTGATGGACGAAACCGAGGGAGGCCAGGTGAGCTACCACCCGGGCAGTTGATGATTGATAAAGCGGAGCCTCGAGATAGACAACACGACGGAAGGCGTTGAGGTCGGTCTTGGCCAGATCGGTCTCCAGCAGCACAGGATGGATCTGTGGATGGGTAAAGGTCATGGTCGCTCCCGTGATGAAATCGTGCGCCAACAAGGCGTCATCGGGGCGCAGCAGCGGGGCAAGTGCGGCGGTTCCAACCCGCCAATCGGAAGCGGGCGTGAGACTGGTGTCGAAATACGGATCATGCCAGTAGCTGCGAACCTGGTAGATCGCGGAAATCGCCACCAAGGAGCTAGCCGAGAGCAGAGAGGCCTGGCAGAGGCGACGAACGGAGCCTGCGGCGCAGACGGCGTGCAGTGTGCGGAAGGCAAGCGCGATCAGCCATGTGAGGAAGAAGTAGTGGACGATGAAATAGCGGGGCCAGACGGACAGAGGCTCGACCTTGAGGAAGTAGGCGACCTGAAAAGCTAGCGGCAGGCAGATGCACAGGATCATAAGCCAGGCATGACGGGAGCATTCGCTCACATACTCCTGAGCCAGCGTCTCGCGTCGGCACAGCCAGCACCAGAATCCAATGCCCAGCAGGGCCAGCCAAGCCACAGGGAGGAGCCCGGTGAACCTGTCGTGCCCGGGCAGATGGCCGGACAGCACAAGATTGAATCCTTGGTGCAGTTGTCCGGATAGTGTGACATGCGCCCGTTCCCAGAGACCAATGTTGATCTTTTGGACATGGGACTTCAGGTAGGGCCAGGTTAGGGAAAAGACTAGGACATAGCTGAGGGCAAGGTGGATGTTGAAGCGCCAGAATTGCGGCCTACGGCGGAAGATCAGGAAGATGCCCTGGCCGATGGCGGGAAACACCACCCAGGTCTGGACGTAGAAACCCAGGGTCAGCAGGACCCCGTACCCCGCAAACCAGCCGATGTCCGCCCATTCGTCATCCAGGCGTCGTCGATCCAGCGACAGGACCAGACCAGTGCTCCAGATGTAGAATGCGACCGCGGCGATGTACTCGCGGATCTGTAGCACATGCATGATCAGGTAGGAGTTGAACGCAAAGAAGCCGATCAGGAAGGCGCGCGGCCAGACGGACCAGTCCCGGGAAAGCCGCATGAGGCCGAGCAGGCACAACGCCAGCAGCGCCACGTTCAGGTGGCGGAAAAACAGCACATCCTGCCGCTCGAACAGGCGCATCAGGGTGTTCTGCAGGAGGTAGTAGCCCGGCTGGTAGGCGTAGGGCTCGACCGCATTCAGCACAGTCTCATACGAGGCCGTGGCCGTCCCATCCGCCGCTCGTCCTTGGCCGCCGTTGATGATCCAGAGACGGAAGCCCTCGTCCGTGCTGATGCCCTTGAGGTCGATCATCAGGTAGCACGCCGCCACACCCGCTAGGCAGAGCAGTCCGGGCAGGAGGCGGATGATCCTGTTGAGATGGGTGGGTTTGGTGGCTGGCATCCGAAGTGGGTCACCGGCGGTTGGCAGGATCGGCGAGATAGCGGTTCAGGCCTTCTGCGAACTCCTGCCGATTCGGGTAGTGTGACTTCATCGCGGACAGGAAGGACGCGGGATAGGTGTCATGGCCGTAAAGGAAGGTCACGGTGAGTCCGTTCACGGGCACGGTGTCGTTCCCTTGGCTGGCTTGGTACCTCTGCCGCAGTTGCAGCGGCACGGCGAGGATCAGGATGGATGCGGCAGTGATGGCCACGGCCACGGGCCAGCGCACCTCGGCCTCGGTGGCCTGGCGGCGCCACCATTCATTAAGAGTGGAAAGTCCGGCGCACCAGGCCAGCAGGAGCGGCACCTCGACAAAGATGCCATAGTGGTCGAAATAACGGCGCTTGCTGAGCAGGATGAGCATCCCGGCCGCCTGGGCCAGGAACAGCAGGGTGAGGGCGCGTCCGCGGGGATGGGCGCTGCGGAAAAATGCCAACCCGATGCCCAGCAGGGCACTGGAAACCACCAGCGCCGGAGTCTCCATGAAGAAGCGGCCGATCTCCCGCGGCAGGTAACTAGCGGTGGGGAGGATGTAGATCGGCACCAGGGGGTCGGGGTGGAGCAGGGTGTTGAGCAGCTTTGCGAAGCAGTCCGCCGCGACCGGTCCAGGCAGCACGGCCAGCAGCAGTCCGTAGCTGAGGAGGAAGGCTGCCAGCAGGCCGCTGATCAGCATGACAAGATCGAGCATCCAACCCACGAGATGCGCAAACCCACGAATGCCGGCAGGGAGCAACAGGAGTACCGGGAGCAGGGCGGCACTGACGGCAAGGAGGCGCAGACGGTCCAGGGCGGTCGGATCCAGCAAAGAGGATCGGGAGCCGAGCAGGTGAAGCATGCCGAGGGTGGCCAGCGATGCCGTGAGGGCCACGGCCAGGGTCCGGATGCTGGGAAGGCGGGTGGCCGGGGAGGGGCCTCCGTCCACCAAGGGAAGCAACGGAGCGATGCCGCACCAGATAAGGATGACAGCCAGGTAAAGAACTGCAGGCAGCTTCGAAAGCAGGGCCAACCCGAGGCAGGTACCGGCGAGCACCAGCCAGAGTGCGCGGGCATCAGGCCGCCTCGAGGTCTGTGCCAGCCAGGCGCAATGCATGGCCAGCACGCCACCAAATCCAACGCACAGCAGCTCGGGACGCAGCAACATGCCGTGGAGCAGCAGCCCGGAACAGCCCGAAAGGAGCACCGTGGCGAGGCAGGCGGAGGCGAACCGGCCGGTGGCGTGACCCACGCATCCGGCGGCGAGCAGGACGAAAAGCACCACCAAGATGCGCGCGTGCTGCCGTTCGATCCGGACGAGCCGGGCGAGGTCGGCGAGTGGCCCGGCACTGCGGGAGAGCCGCTTGGCGGTCCAGACCTGCTCTGAGCCTAGGTCGTGCCGGAGGCGAAGGTCGAGGGCCAGCAGGTACCGGGTGGTGGCCGCCGGCTCGTCCACCACCCCGGTGCCGAGGCCCAAGTTAAGGCTGAGGGCCTCGGCGATGTTTTCCACATCCATGTTCGCATTCCTGTACCAGGTGCCCTGCGCCGGGATGCGTCCCATCCAGAACCAGGCCAGGCAAAGGGATGCCAGGGCCAGGCCGATGAGCAGGCCGCGGTGGGGGCGGGCGGTGGGTTCACCTTCGGCAGCCAGGTAGGTCCGCTTCATGGCGCCAAGCCCTCCACGCGCAGGGTGCGGAAGATGTAGAGCAGGTCGTCTGGCGCAGGCTGCGCGGGCGCGAGCAGCCGGACGGTGCGTCCCTCGGCCCGGCCGCTGTGCTCGTAGTGCTCCCTTGCACCCTGAAGCAGCGGCTGCCGGATCATCTCCAGATGGAGACGGACATCCGGATAGCGGTCGAGGTAATCCAGCAAGTCAGGCTCCTGTGGCAGGGGGGCGTTCCGGAGTTCGACCACATTCTCGCCATCGCGGGCGGGTAGATCGAAGATCTCCTCATGCCAGTTGGCCGTATCGGTGAATGTGATCGGCCGGACCATCCGTCCGTTGGCATGAAGTTCCAGGATGCCCCGGCTGTTCCATTGCACGCGTGCGCTCAAGGTGATCCGCAACCTCGTCATTCCGCGGGTGGTGGGAATCACTATCCGAATGGGAGAGGCGCGCATCTCCCGGATCCGCGGAGAATTGAACAGAAGCGAAGCAGGTTCTGGCGATAGCAGACCAGACGCGAACAGCACCGGGGAAGCGGACGTGTCTGCGACCAGATCAGTGCTGAAAAGTAGCCGCGGGGCGGGCTTGCGATTTGCCGGCGTTCCTTTCGCCGCGGGATAGGATCCAGAGAGGGTGCCGGCGGCAACGGCGAACTCCGGCTGCGAGCCCAGGGCTGGGCTGGTGGCGCGGCGGATGAATGTGACGGCCGACCACAAAGTGGCCAAGGCCAGGAGTACCCCGGCAAGCGTCCGGCTGATCCGGCCGATCGTCAACCGGTCGAGCAATGCAGCCAGACTGGGGGCGGCGAGCACGATGACCGGTGCCATCTCCAGCTGCCCGCCGGGCAGCCACAGCCATGCGACCAGGGAACTTGCCAGCCAGGCGAGGGCCATCATCGCCAGAGCAGTGGTGTCGTTGCCTCGGACGCCGGGATGCCGGAGCCCCGCAACGGCGGCACCAAGACAGAGCAGACCGGCGAGACCGGGACCGGCGGCCCCGACCGTGATCAGCGCGCTGAGGGTGAATCCGGAAGCGTCAGACGCGAACCCCCTCGCGATCGATTGTTGCACGGCATGGCTTGGACCCGTGGCTAGGATCAGGAGGCAAGGCCCGAGCCCGAGAGCGAGTCCGAGGAGCGTGAATTTCCAGCCGGTGAGGGAGGTCCAGCGTCCGCGGGTTGCCCAGAGGACGGGAGATGCGGCGATCACGGCCCACAGCGCGTAGGGGCTGCTGCCGAGGGAGAGACCGGCCAGCAGGCCGGAGAAAACCCCGGAGGCGATCCGGCTGCGCTTTCTCCAGTCAAGGGCGAAGGCCGCACTGGCGATCAGGGCGGCGCCCGCCGGCAGCCCTGCACCCGTTGTCACCGCACCGGCAATCACCGGTGTGGCGACCAAAGCGCACCAAGCCGCGGCGACAGCCGCATCAGCGGAATTGCCAGCCAGCCGGCCGAACCGATACAGGGCCAATCCGGCAATAGGCCATGCCAGCAGACCCGGCAGGCCATGTTGAAGTGCGACCGGACCCTGCAGGGCGGTGGATGCAACCAGTCCGACCAAGGCGGCTCCCAGCTGTAGAACGCCGGCTATACGTCGAGGTCGGCGCCAACTAGAACCCGTGTCCGCTTTG
>CAISJA010000014.1 GCA_903885525.1 uncultured Opitutaceae bacterium | reverse complement strand
GTGCTGGACGCCGCCATGCCCAACGCCGTGCATGTGGAGCCGGCCTGGGCGGCCCAGGGCGAGGCGGTGTACCGACGCGCGCTGACGGCGGGCGTGCCGCCTGGGCCCGGCCTCTTCCTGGCCGTACTGCGGTGCGCCGCAATGGCGCGCGACTCTGGAATGGCCCGCAAGATCCTAAAGGAGTGGGAGGCCATGCTAGACGCCGGGGCGGGGGTGCCCCGCCGCACCCGCCCCTCTCGAGGGCACCGTGCCGGGGTCACGCGGCCAGGCGCGGCCGCACTCACCTACGTCGCCCGGGCCCTGCAGCCCGACGCCGCGGCGGTAGGGGCGGCGGTGACCCACTTCAAGGAGACGCACGGCGTGGACCCGCCCGTGCCCGTGTGGAACGCGGTGCTGCGCTGCCATGCCGAGGCCGATGACGTGGACGGCGCGTTCGGCGTGCTGCAAGAAATGCGGGCCACTGGCGTGCGCCCCGACGGCGGCACGTGTCGCGTCGTGGCACAGGCGTTCCAGGGCAACCCCAGCCTGGCTGCCGAGCTGGTGGCCGAGGTGGACGCCGAGCGGCGGTCAGGGCCGGCTGCCCGGGCCTGGCCGGGCAGGCCCAGGGCGCTGGCCAAGCCCCCCTGGAGCTTTGGCCCTAAGCTGGTGGTGCAGCGGCCGGGGGTTGGGGGTGCCCGGGAAGTGGGTGAGGCGGGCAAGGCCACTGACAGCGGCAACGGTGGCGTGGATGCCAGGGCCGACGGTGGCCAGGGCCCAGCCAAGCGTGCCCCCGACGTCGCCCCGGCTACACTCGACGCCGGCCCTGCCCCCACCGACTCGCCTGCCGCGGACGCATGCCCGGCCATCGCCGACGCCGCCCCACCCAGCCCCACCCCCGTCCCCACGCCGTCCCCCACCGGGGGCGTGCTGGCCCTGGAGCTGGACCTGCACGGCCTATCGGTCCCGGCCGGGCGCGCGGCCGTGCTCAACGCCTCGCGCTACGATGTCTACAAGCTGCGCGACGCCCTGCTCGAAGGGCAGTTGAGCCGCTATGCCCGCATCCTCAACGGCCTGCGCGGCGAGGGTGAAGCCCTGCCGCTGGTGCTCTGGGCCATCTCCGACGGCCTGCGCCGCGCCCTGGCCGCGGGCGCGCCGGCCCTGCGTCGGGCCCGCCTGCTCGCGGCCCTGCGCAAGGCGGCCGATGTCGACCGGGTCGCCAAAGGCCTGCGTGCGCCGGGTTCGTCGGGCGATGCCTGGGACGACCTGCTGGCACTGGGAATGCTGCTGGGGCGTTGAGGTTCGCGTGGCGCACGCCCCGAACAGGCCTCGCAGCGCCGCAGTCGATTACACTGTCGGTCCGTGACGTCGCCGCATTGCGGAGTCCCCCATGAACATGAACGAAATCGCGCAACGGATGAATGCGACGGGCCGCCGGGCCCGGGCCGCGTCGCGCCTTCTGGCGCGCGCCAATACCGCGCACAAGAACCAGGCCCTTCTGGCCATCGCCGCGGCCCTGCGCGCCAACGCCGCGCCGCTGGCCGCCGAGAACACCAAGGATCTCGACGCCGCCCGCGCCGCCGGCAACGACGCGGCCTTTGTCGACCGCCTGGCGCTGACACCCAAGGTGATCGAGGGCATGGCGACGGGACTGGAGCAAATTGCCGCCCTGCCCGATCCGGTGGGTGAAATGAGCAACCTGCGTCAGCTACCGTCGGGTATCCAGGTCGGCCAGATGCGCGTGCCGCTGGGCGTGATCGGCATCATCTACGAG
>CAISJA010000013.1 GCA_903885525.1 uncultured Opitutaceae bacterium | reverse complement strand
TCGGCCGCCTCGACGCCCTCAAAGGCAGCGGGGGAATTGATGCCGTTCGTCACCAGACGCTCGGCGATGGAGGGCTCGAAACCGTATGCGCCCACGAGGGCGGCGATGGCCTGCGCCTTCGGATCGGAGGCGACGGCCTTCCATTCCTCGATGTCGAGGCGCCAGCCCACAAGGCGGGAGGTGAGGCGGGCATTCTGGCCCTTGCGCCCGATCGCGACGGCGAGGTCCTCGTTGGCCACGCGCACCAGCATGCGCTTGCTCTTTTCGTCGAGGAGGATTTCGCGCGGCACGGCCGGCTTCAGCGCCTCGATAAGCATTTCCTTCGGGTCGGCATGGTAAGGGATGATGTCGATCTTTTCACCGCCCAATTCGCGGACGATGCTCTTGACCCGGGCGCCGCGGGCCCCGACGCAGGCGCCGACGGGGTCCACCTTCGGATCGGTGCTGGTCACGGCGATCTTGGTGCGGTAGCCCGGCTCGCGGGCGAAGGCCTCGATCTTCACTGTGCCGTCGGCAATCTCGGTGACTTCAAGCTCGAAGAGCCGGCGGACAAACCGGGGGGTGGCGCGGCTGAGGATGACCTCCGGGCCGCGGCTGCTGTTCTCGATCTCCAGCAGCAGGCAGCGGATGCGTTCGCCGGGGGAATATTCCTCGCCAGGGACCTGCTCCTTGCCCGGCATCACCGCCTCGGCCTTCCCGAGATCAATGAAGAGGTCGTTGCGCTCGCGCCGGCGCACGGTGCCGCTCACGATGTCGCCCACGGAATCCTTGAAATCATCGTAGATGCGCTCCTTCTCAAACTGGCGGAGCTTCTGCATGATGGCCTGGCGGGCGGTCTGGGCGGCGATGCGGCCAAGGTAGGCCGGATCGATTTCCTTCTCGATGGTCTCACCGAGGATGGCACCCGCTTTGAAGACCTGGGCCTTTTCGACGTGAATCTCCTTCTTCGGATCGGAAACCGAGTCCACCACCTTCATCAGCGCCCAAGCCTTGAGCTGGCCGTTTTTCGGGCTGATCTCAATCTTGAGCTCCTGGCCTGAGTTCACGCCCTTCAACGCGGCCGTTTTGATCGCGTTGACGATGGCGGAGATCATATCGGCACGGGGAATGCCTTTCTCCTTCTCCATGTACTCGAGGACGGACAGGATTTCGCTGCTCATGATGTGTGTGGGGGATGTTGGGAAAAAAAAAGCGGACCCGGAGGCCCACTCATGGAAGTGAACTTTACTATAGGGGGGTCAGGATACCGAACGGCTTGAACGCTTGTCAAGCACGGCCAAATTTTCTGCCTACCAGTCACTTGTGCGGCCCTGCCGCCCGATCAGCCAACCCAGCAAACCTTGCCCCGCCCCGTGGCTGAATGGACACCCCGCGAAACCGCCCAAACCCAGGCGCGCCAAAGCCCGCTTCAACTGGTCCGGTACATCGCCCAAATACCAATGATACCACAGCCCGTCCAGGCCCGGGGCGGATCCGGCCGCCTCCCACAGCGGCAGAAAACCGTCGCACACCAGGGTATCCAGCCGGCTGCCACCGACCAGTCCCCCCGTCGCCACCTCGCAGATCCGCTTTCGCCAGTCGGACAGTTTTTCCGCCTGCCTCACCCCGCGCGTACCGGGCCTGCCGCCCCGGGGCGGTCCGGGCAGTTCCCGGCCCAGCCCGGCCAGACGGGCCGGCCAGTCCGGGCACCGGCCCACCCAATCCTGGTATTGCCGCAGGCGGTGGAGCGGATGATTGGCCGGCCTGATGCCGTCGAGCTGCCAGTAGCCCTGCCCGGATTCCCAAACTTCGTCCAGGGCCAGCCCGGCCTGCCAGGTCGCCAGCGGATGGCGGCCGGCCACCGCCAGCATCCCGGCGCGATTCCGGCGATAGCCCAGGATTTCCAGCGCCGTCTGGTGCGCCGCGTCCTCCCAGCCCAGGCGCGCGAGCCGCAAACGGGCGTAGCGGCATTTCTGCTGCCAGCGCTGCTCCGCCTGCGCCCCCACCAGCTCATGCCGGGCCGCCGCCGGCAGGGCCGCCAGGGGAGAAAAATCCCGCCATTCGTCGCGCTCGGTCAGGGCTTCCAGGGCGTCATCCGAGGCGTATTCCTCCATATCCCGGTGGAGCAACGGCAGCAGCACCAGCGTGGGAAGGGCCGCCCCGGCCGCGGAACGCGGCGGCACCGCTCCAGCTTCCGGCGGAAACAGCACCGCGTGCAGGCCGACCTGGGCAAAGCTAGGATTCGCCCCGTGCCCGTGGGCGGCCCAGTCGGCGGCGCGAAAATGCACTTCGACATCCCCCGTCGCGGACACGCCGTCGATTCGGAAGCGCGCGCCCAGAAAATCGGGACCGCCGCCCAGGTTCCATTTCCCGGGCGAGAGCAGTTCCAGCGGGCGCCCGTCGGTCAGCCTGAGGCCATGACGGCAAAAATCGCCCTGCAGCCAGATTTTCTGGAGCACGCGCTCCGGCAACGTGTAGGGACCGTAGAGCCCCTGCATCTCGGCCACCGAGGTCTGGATTCGAGCCATGGAGGGAGGGAAGGCATCGTCCGGCCCGAATCGGCTGCCTGTTGACTCGACACTTGGCAAAATCCGTGAAGTCTGCGAGAAGAAATTCACC
>CAISJA010000012.1 GCA_903885525.1 uncultured Opitutaceae bacterium | reverse complement strand
GTGTGACGAAGCAAGGACCACCTCAGGTAACATTTGCTGTGAGGCAACGCCCCCATCCGACACGGATTCTAGTTGGCGCTGACCTCGAAACCTAATCGGCGCTGGACAAGCGACTGCTGGCGACGCACGCTTACACGGCCGCGCAGCTCTTCACGCGGCTCGTCGCGGACGGCTACACCGGGCGCTACTCGATCCTTAAGGTTTATGTGCGCTCGATCCGGCCACCGCAGACGGCCGCGTTCCTCACCCTGCACTTCGCGCCCGGCCAGTGCGCAGGTGGACTGGGGATCGTGGGGCAGCATCCGGGTGGGGAATACGCGGCGGCGCCTGAGCTTCTTTGCGCTGGTGCTCTGCCACAGCCGGCAGCTCTACGTGGAATTTACCCTGGGCCAGAGCCAGGAGCAGTGGCTGGGCTGCCACGAGCGCGCCTTTGAATATCTCGGCGGGTGCCCCGCGGAAATCATGGTCGACAACTGTAAGACGGCGGTGCTCGCGCACGCGCCCGGGACGGCGCCGGTGTTCTACACTGCCCGGCAAGCCGCAAAAGCGTACCACGTCAGAACCCGTAAATCCCGGGGCGGTACGGTCCGCCCCGGCTTGGACACCCCGCTCTGGAACGAGCTTGCGGCCGAAGCCCGCCGCCTCATTCGCAAACATGGCGAAAAAGCCAACCTCGCCCGCTTTCTCGGCGTCCCGCGCCAAAGAGTGCACGAATACCTGATGTCCCGAAGTGCTGGTCCCGACGCTGAACGGACACTGCTCTTGTTGGTCTGGGTCGCGGCCAAGCGCCGCGATACCACCTTGGGTTGAAGGAACTTGTCACGTATTACGTGACATTTCTCCGGAGGGCTGGCCGGGCAGGCGGATCAGCCTGCCGGGGCTGGCGGCTTGGGGGTGGTCCGGCCGCCGGGCGTGTTTCTGCGCAGGCATCGCTATTTTGCGGAATCGGGGTATCGTGGCGGGATGAATACTCCCACTCCGGCCCCGGCGCGGCTCGCCGCCAAACGCTGCTGGATGCAGGGCCGGCGCGTTTACCTTGAGATCAACGAGCGCCGCACGGTGAGCTTTCCCACGAGCAAGTACGACAAGCTGGCCTATGCTTCGCAGGTGGAGTTGGAGAAAATCCACCTGCATGACGCAGGACACATCATTCGTTGGGAATCGATCGACGAGGAAATCCAAGTCGAGGATGTGGCGAGCCAGCACTACGTCCATACGCCGCGCTCGACGCCCTTTGAGCACGCCGCCGAGGCGGGCCGCAAGTCCGTGAGATAGCGGCCCCCGCCTGCCCGGGCCGGGCCCCGCGCAAACCGCCCCGCCGGGCTCATATTGCCGGCAATCCTCGTGCGCCCCCGTCGAGGGGGCTCAGGCCGCCACCGCGGAAGCCCGATAGTCGTGGACATGCCCCTCGATCGCCTGGAGGTCGGTCATTTCTTCGGCGGTCACATGGTAGCCCCGGCCGGATGCCCGGAGGAGAAAGGCGGCCAGCCAGCGTTCGAGATCCTCCCGGCGAGTCAGCGGACGGGGGGCGACAGCCGCCCGCACTTCGGCGAGCAGGGTGGTGGCAAGGGCGTGGTGTTGGGCGAGGATGCTCATGATTTTCGGGAGGTGGAGGACAAAGGCTGAGTGGGCAGCCCGACGAGGCTGCGCGCAGGTACAGGAGAAAGGCCTTCGCGCCGGCCCGGTGGAGAGACACGGCGCAAAGGAAGCATCCGGCCGGCCGGCTGAACACCGCCGCCGGACAGGCCAACCACCAGACCGGACGAGGAGGGAAAGGGGGGAAGTCGCTTCACGCCGCAACCTAAGCGTGTTTCCGACTGGTTGCACCTACGCCCCTCCTTTTCCCGCCGGATAGGAGCGGAGCTACTGAATAGTACCGGCGGAGCGACATGGCCGATTCGCGTAACTGCGGCCGGCCTGTGGATTGCCGTGCGCACAGCCCGCCCCCCCCTCCCGAATGCAAAAACCGGAGGGGAGGGGAGAACAGGCGATTTCTTTTGCGACCGGTGATCCCTACCCGTGGAGCGGCCTCATTTCGGCTGCGGGATGCCCACCCCGAACCGGCCAGTCAGACTGGCACGGGCATTTGCCGCAAAGATACAAGCGGGCCCAGCCCTTTGGCCGGGCCCGCCGCACAGGCGCAGCTCGTCGTCGGCATCGAGAACTAACGCACCGCTCTCCTCTGGAAAAACTTTATGGCCAACCCGGAAATCCAACCCGCCCTCGACGCGATCGGCTTCACGCCCGAGCGGACGGGAAGCCGTAGCCGGCGGCGATCGCCCGCGGCAATCAGCGATCAGCCTGCCGCCGGTGGTCGCCGCCATCCCGGGCGGCACCATGCCGGAGCCGTCTCACTTGGGCTGCAGCAGGTCCCAGCGGTTGCCGTAGAGATCCGTGAACACTGCCACCATGCCGTAGGGCTCGTCGCGCGGCGCTTCGGCAAATTGTACGCCTTGCCGCAACATGTGCGCCCGGTCGCGCCGAAAGTCGTCCGTATGGAGAAAGAGGAAAACCCTATCGCCCGCCTGGCGGCCCACCGCGGCCACCTGCGCCGGGGTGGTAGCCTGGGCCAGCAGCAGACCAGCTCCACCACCCGGCGGAGCCACCACCACCCAACGCGTGCCCTTGCCTTGCGGCGAATCCTCCACCAGCCGAAAAGACAGCGCCTGCGTGAAATACGCAATGGCTTCATCGTAACTGTGCACGAGGAAAGTGACGTGGCCAAGGTGAGGCATGCGCGAAATCTCGCGCGGTCTCGCCCACCGGTCAATCGCCCAACCCCGGCAAGCCGCTTCGGCTACAGGCCACCGCCGGCGGCCGGTCGAAGCGGGCGAGCACCTCGGGCAGGGCGGCGGGCAGCGGGGAACCCGTGAGAAATTCCTGCGCCTGCTGCTTATGGCCGCGGGCCCGGAGGCTGGCATAGACATGCAGCTCGAACTGGAGCCGCAGCTCCGCGTGGGCCGCGTCCAGCCCGAGCGTCTGCAGCAAGAAAAGCAGGGCCTCCATCGTGGAGAACCGCCCCGGGCCGGCCTGGGTGCGCAGCCAGTAGCGGCTTTCCCCGGTCATGGGCAGGCTCACCCGCCGCCCCCAGCCGCCGACGGTGCGCAGCATTTCGGTGGACTGCACCCAGGTGCCGTCGATCAGGAGCACCTGCAGTCCCGCGGGGTCGGCTCCGGCGGGCGGCGGTTCGCCGTGGGGGTGGAGAATCCACAGCTCCCGGCCGGGCCCGGCGATGTCGTCGCGCGCCAGCGGACGTTCCTTGCGGAAAATATGCTGCCGCGAGGCGGGCAGGACGCGCTGCAGGAGGTGCCCCGTGCTGCTGGGCCGGTAGCTCTCCATGAAATGCATCAGCACGTCGACCTGCAGCGGGCACGCCGTCTCGCGCAGGCCGGCACAGGCGCACCAGCGCACAGGGAGCTGGCAGCGGGCACAGCGCCGGGTGGGTTTGAGAACGACGCTGCGCGCCATGCCGCCAGCCCGACTGGTTTGGCCGCCGCGGTCAAACCCGGAACCGGCGGCCAGGGTCCGCG
>CAISJA010000011.1 GCA_903885525.1 uncultured Opitutaceae bacterium | reverse complement strand
GGGAAGCCGCGGACATGCGGCCGACGACAAGGTATTGGCCGATCTTGCCGCCCTCTGCGCTGGCGACCTGCGCCGGGCGCTCAACGCCCTGGAAGTGATCGCCCTCTCGCTGCCCGAGCAGGCTCCGCTCACCGAGCAAGAGCTGGAGCTGTTTGCCTGCGAGCGCCGCATCCGCTACGATGCGGACGAGGACGAGCACTACGACACGATCTCGGCGTTCATCAAGAGCTGCCGCGGCGGAGATCCCGACGCGGCCCTCTACTGGCTGGCCAAGATGCTGGCCGGCGGCGAGGACCCGCGGTTCATCGCGCGCCGGCTGGTCATCCTGGCGAGCGAGGACGTCGGGCTGGCGGACCCGCAGGCCCTGCCGCTGACCGTGGCGGCGCACCACGCCTGCGACTTCATCGGGCTGCCCGAAGCCGAGCTGACGCTCGCCCACGCCACGCTTTACATCGCCACAGCGCCGAAGAGCAATTCCGCCACGCTCGGCCTGGCCGCGGCGCACCAGGCTCTGAAGGAGCAGCCGGTGCAGACCATCCCTTCCGCCCTGCGCAGCCCGAGCGGGCTGGCCAACCAGCGGATCGGGCAGGGGAAGGATTATCTATACGCCCACGATTTCCCCGAAGCCATCAGCGGTCAGGCCTATCTGGAAAAACCGCTCGCGCTCTACACGCCCAAGACGGCCGGGTGGGAGGCGAAGATCGCCGACCGCCTCGCCCGCTGGCGGGCGCTGCGCGCGCAGATCCGCGGCGCGGGCGGCACGGCCCAATAAGCCCGTGCCCTCCGGCTGGAGAGGGGCTGGGGCTTCGGATCCGAGGGTCGCCCACCGCGGGGTGGGGCGCCTGCCGCCGGAGCCTTGGCTTGCGGACGGGGGTGGCCGATCTAGGCTGCCGGCAAGGCCCTGTTAAACATCGCGGGCGGGATCGCCCGCAGGCGGCCGATGCCCACACGGGCTTCAATCTCGTGGTCGCCCTAGCCGGCGCCATGTTTGCCGGGGTCCTCGGGCGGATCGTCGTGCGCGCCATCCGCGAAGCGCCGGGCTGCGCCGGCGTGGGAAGGGGCCGCCACGCATCTCGACCCCACCGCCCTTTCGACCCCGGTCTTTGCCCTGGCCAACGCCGCCCGCGAGACCTTGCGGCTGGCCGAGGAAGTGCGGGTCATGCTCACGGGGGTGTGGCGCGCGTACCTGGAAAAAAGCGCCCTGCTCGTGGCGAAGGTGCAGGTGCACGACGACCGGGTCGCCGAGCTGCACGCCGCCATCAAGCATTCCCTCGCCCAGATTCCGGCCGAGCAGATGACGCCGCGCGACAGCCAGCTCCAGTTCGGCCTGCTGCACTTTGCTTCGCAGCTGGATCAACACCATCGGGCACACCTTTTCGGGCGGCAAGCAGGCCGTGGCGGAAAAGGGCCCCGAGGCCGGGATTTGACAGGGCCGCGATCGCGGGGATGATGTCGGCCTGCCCCCTGCCGCCATGTCCACTTCCGCTCCCTTTGACCCGATCGAGGCCGCCATCGCGGCCATTGCCGCCGGCACCCCGGTGATTGTGACCGACGACGAAGGGCGGGAAAACGAGGGCGATCTCGTCCTGGCCGCGGAGAAGGCCACGCCCGAGCTGGTGAACATGATGATCCGCCACGCCCGCGGGCTCATCTGCGTGCCCATGACGGAGCCGCAGTTAAAGCGGCTGGGGATCAATCCCATGGTGCAACAAAACCGCGAGGCCATGCGCACCGCCTTCACGGTGTCGGTCGACGCGGCCGAGGGGATCACGACGGGCATCAGCGCCTTCGACCGCGCGCGCACGATCGCCTTGCTGGCCCATCCGGACACCCGGGCGGACGAACTTGTCCAGCCCGGCCACATTTTCCCGCTCTGCGCCCGTCCCGGCGGCGTGCTGGAGCGCGCCGGGCACACGGAGGCGGCGGTCGACCTCGCCGCCCTGGCTGGCCTGCGGCCCGCGGCGGTCATCTGCGAGATCCTCAACGAGGACGGCACGATGGCGCGCCAGCCCGAGCTGCGTGAATTCGCCGCCCGTCACCGCCTGCCGTTGGTGTCCATCGCCGCCCTGATCGAGTACCGGCACCGGCGCGAGCAGCTGGTCGAGCGCGTCGCGGAGCGGCCCTTCTCCTCCGAATACGGTGAATTCACCCTTCACATCTTCCGCTGCAAGGTGGACGGACGGCACCATCTCGCCTTCACCATGGGGAAGCTCGACGGCAGCCCGACCCTGGTGCGCGTCCACACCGAGAACCTCCTCAGCGATGTTTTCCACGGGCGCGAGATGGGCAGCCATCGTTCGCTGCTCGGCTCGTTGCAGCGGGTCGCCCAGGCCGGGCACGGGGCGATCCTCTACATGGAGCAGAACGGACGCATGCAGGCCGCGCTCCTCGGCGAGCAGGCGGCCGGCCGGTCCAACCTCCGCGATTACGGCATCGGGGCGCAGATCCTGGCCTCCCTCGGCCTGCGCAAGATCCGCCTCCTCCAGCACGCGCCCCGGCGCGTCGTCGGCCTGGACGGCTATGGCCTTGAGATCGTGGAGCAGCTGCCGGTCTAGTTGATTAGGATTGCGGATTTCGCCGCCGCCGCCGCCAATGGTCGATTCATGAGTCTGGATTCCCCCCCCGCCCAACCGCTCGACGCCTCCCGCTGCCGTTTTGGGGTGGTGGCGGCGCGCTTCAACGAGGCGCTGGTGGACGGGCTGCTGGCCCGCCTGGCCGCGGTCCTGCACGGCGCGGGCGTGCCCCGCGCGGCGGTCGAGCTGGTCCGGGTCCCGGGCTCACACGAGGTGCCTTGGGCGGCGCAGCAACTGGCCGCTTCCGGCCGGGTCGACTGCGTGGTCGGTCTCGGCGTGCTCATCGGGGGCGACACCAATCACCACGAGATGGTCGGGCAGAGCGTGTCCCAAGCCCTCCAGCAGGTGGCGCTCGGCACCGGGGTGCCCGTCATCAACGGCGTCATCGTCACCGCCAGCCGCGCGCAAGCCCGCGCCCGCTGCACGGGCCGGATCAACCGCGGAGCGGAATTCGGCCACGCCGCCCTCGCCATGGCCGCGCTGTCCCGCGGCCGGAAGGGAAAAAAATCATGAGCAGCCAGTTTGCCCAACGCCGGGAGAGCCGCGCGGCGGCGCTCCAGTACCTCTACGCCTGGAGCATCAACCCGCCGGCCAACCTGGCCGACGACCTCCACCAATTTTTCTCCGCCCAGGAGCATCCGCGCGACCATTATGCCTTCGCCGAGGAGCTGATCCACGGCGTGCTGGAACATGCCGCCGAGGTCGACGGGCACATCCGCACGCTGGCGCACAACTGGGAGTTCGAGCGCATCGCCCGCATCGACCTGGCCATCCTCCGGCTCGCCCTCTTCGAGATGCTGCACCGGAAGGACATCCCCCCGGTCGTCTCGATCAACGAGGCCATCG
>CAISJA010000010.1 GCA_903885525.1 uncultured Opitutaceae bacterium | reverse complement strand
GAGCGCGCCGCCCGCCGCCGCCACACCCTGGTCTTCCGCCCCCCCTTTACCGCCCTGCGCCCCGGTCAGGAAACGATCCAGCACGACCTCGCCGCGGCGTTCCACATCACGCCGCCGGCCGCCGCGCCCCTCCCTCCGCCCTTCGGTGCCCGCACTCCGCGTCCTGCTCCTCGGCCTTCGCCCGTCGCCCCTTCGGCCTCACCCCTCGGCCTGCCGCCTTTGCCCGGCGACCCAACGTCCTCCCCTTCCGTCCCTCCACCGCCCGCCTTTGCCGACGCTCCCACCGCCTCCGACCCCCGCCCTTCCCCTGTCCTTCTCTTCGAAGCTCCCACCGGCTATGGCAAGACCGGGTGCGTCCTCACCTTCGCCCTCGGCCGCCTGCAATCGGGCCAGTTCGACCGGCTCGTCTGGCTCACTGGCAAATCCACCGGCCAGCTCCAGGTCGTCCAGACCCTGCGCGCCATGACCACCCCGGGCCACCCACGCCCGCCCGATCCCACGCCGCCCGATTCCGTTCAACCCGATTCCGCCCGGCCCGATTCGATCCAGCCCGGTTCCATTCAACCCTATTCCATCCCACCAAATCCCGCCCCGCCCGAATCCATTCAACCCAACCCCGTCCAGCCTGATTCTGCCCGACCTGATTCGATCCAGCCCGGTACCGCCCCACCGAATCTAGCCCCGCCGAATCCCGCTCTCCCCGGTTCCGCCCCACCCCCATCCCACCCCACGTCCCCGCGCAAAAGTAACCCAATAGGTTACTCTACAGATAGCGCCGTGAGTGTGAACCAATCCACAAGTAACCCATTGGGTGACTTGTGGGAGGGGGCGGCTCCGGGGGGGGAGGGGGCTCCGGGGGGCCTCGCGGTCTGGCAGGTGCGCAACAAGCGGGAGCACTGCATCAACGACGTCTTCCATTGCGTGCGGGACGCCTGCGGCTACCTCGCCGGCTGCGCCGAACGCTGGCCCGGCAGCGGTCTCGACCGCTTCGGCACCGAGCCCGCCCGGGCGCACGATCTCGACACCCTCAAAGCCGCGGGGCGGGCCGCCCGCCTCTGCCCCTACGAGATCACGCGCGCCGCCCTCTGTTTCCACGATGTCTGGATCGGCGACTACAATTACCTCTTCGCCCCGGACAACCGTGGCCTGTTCGGCGAGCAGCCGGGGTTTGACCCGAAGTGCACCCTGCTGGTGATCGACGAGGCGCACAACCTGCCCGCCCGCGTCGCCGACGCCTACTCGCACACCGCCCTGGAAGCGGACGCCCGCGGCCTGCTCGCCGCGCTCGACCACCTCGGCGCCCCCACCGCCCTCACGCTCGCGGTGGAGGAATGGGTGCGGCTGCTCGCCGCCCTCCGGCCCTGCCCCGCGCTCGCCCCGGAGACGGAAGGCGAACTCCGCGACCTGCTCGGCCGGCTGGCCGAGCTGGCCGCCCTGACTCCGCTCGACTATGCCGCCCTCGGCCCGCGGCACTGCGAGTCCTTCTGGCAATTTCCCTCCCTGCGGGAATTTCTCGGCGACACGACGCTGCGCTCGCTCCTCTGGGTGCCGCGGACGGGCGAGCTCGCCTTCACCTGCATCGACGCCACGGAGGCCATCGGCACCACGCTGGACCAGTTCGGCGGCGTGATCCTCATGTCCGCCACGCTGCGCCCGTTCGACCGCACGGCGGAGGCCTGTGGCCTGATCGGCCCCGGGCAGCCGGCCGCGCCCGCCGGCGCCACCGGGCCCGCGCCCGCGCATCCGGCCGGCTACACCACCCTCTGCGCCCCGGCACCCTGGCGCGAGCAGGCCTACGACGTGGCGGTCGACCTGCGGGTGGACACCAGCTACCGGCAGCGCGCCAGCTACTATGTCACCACCGCGGCCACCATCGAGGCGCTGCAGGCGGCGGCAACCCGGGCCAGCGCAGGCCGGGATCCCCAGGTGGAAAACCAACGGTCGGCCCCCCTCGCCGTCTTCTTCCCTTCCTACGCCTACGCCGAGGCGGTGCTCCGCACCCTGGAGCAGGGCGGATCCATCCTCCGGGTGGCGGTGCAACCGCGCCAGTCGGACCTCGCTGCGCAGACCGCCTGGATGGAGGAGAACCTGACCCTGGCCGACGCCCTCTTTCTCGTCCTCGGGAGCAGCTTTGCCGAGGGCATCGACCTGCTCGGCGGCCGGGTCACCCATGCGATGGTGGTCGGGCCGGCCCTGCCCGAGGTCAACGCCGTGCAGCAGGCCCGGATCGAGGCGCTCTCCGCACTCGGGCGTGATGCCGCCTTCCGCCGCGTGTACCAGATTCCCGGCCTGCAAAAGGTGAATCAGGCCCTCGGGCGGCTCGTCCGCGCCCCCGGCCAGCGCGCCCAGGTCCTCCTGCACTGCCGCCGTTTCGCCGACACCTCCTACGCCAGCCTGCTCGCCCCGGAATACCAGTTTTACCGGGAAATCGCCGGCACCGACGAGCTGCAGGCGTGGCTCAGTTGAAGGCGCCGCGGCGCTGCAGCCAGAGGATCACGAAGGGGAGCACGGCGAACAGGATCATCACCCCGTAAAGGATCATTTGCGCCCGCTGCGCTTTCTTGCTCAATGCTGGGTCTTGCTCCGGCTCCATGCGCCGAGCAGAACCCAGCGCCCGCCCCGATGACAACGCAATACTGGCTCGTGAAACAGGAACCCGCCGACTACGCGTGGGCCGATTTTGTCCGCGACGGCGGCACCGACTGGACCGGCGTCCGCAACTTTGCCGCGCGCCTTCACCTCCGGGGGATGCTGGCGGGCGACCCGGTGCTGTTCTACCACAGCGGCGCGGAAAAATCGGTGGTCGGCCTGGCCCGGGTCGCCCGGACCGCCTTCCCCGATCCCACCGCCGACGAACCCGGCTGGGTGGCGGTCCGTCTCACTCCGGTCCGGCCGCTGCCGGAGCCCGTCACGCTCGCCGCCATCAAGGCCGAGCCCTCCCTCCGGGAAATTGCCCTCGTGCGCCAAAGCCGCCTATCCGTCATGCCGCTGCCCGCCGCGGCGTTCCAACGCCTGCTCCGACTGGCCGGCGCGTGAGGCGGGGACCGCCCGGCCGAACCCGATGACACAGCCGTGGGCTGGACATGGCCCGGGATTAGGTTTTCGTCGCGTGATGTTCGCGCGCCTCGCCATCCTTGCTCCCGGCCTCCTCGGCGGCTCCGTCGCCCTGGCGGCGCGCCACTGCGGGGTTGCCCGCGAGGTCGCGGTCTGGGCGCGCCGGCCCGAGGTCCGGCAGGACCTGCGCCAGCAGCCTTGGGGCCAGGCCGTGGCCGACACGCCGGGCGAGGCCGTGCGCGGTGCCGACCTGGTGGTCGTCTGCTCCCCGGTCGACAGCATCGTCCCCCTCGTGCAGGAAATCGCACCCGTGCTCGCCACCGGCGCCCTCGTCACGGATGTGGGCAGCGTGAAGGCCGAAATCTGCCGGCTGGCCACGGCGGCAGCCGGCGGCTCCCGTTTTGTCGGCTCCCACCCCATGGCTGGCTCGGAAAAAACCGGCTGGGAGCACGCCCGGGCCGACCTGTTTGCCGGGCGCAGAGTGTTCGTCACGCCGCTGGCGGAGACGGGTGCGGGGGTGGCCGGGCGGGTGGCCGCGTTCTGGACCGCCCTCGGGGCCGAGGTGGCCACCGTGGCGCCGGAGCAGCACGACGAGATCGTCGCCCACATCAGCCACCTGCCGCAGCTGCTCGCCTCGACGCTGTGCTCCTGCCTCGCCAGACAGGACCTCCGCTGGCGCGACTTTGCCGGCGGCGGCCTGCGCGACACCACCCGCATCGCCGGCAGCGACCCGAAGCTGTGGAAAACCATCTTCGCCCAGAACCGCACCGAGGTGCTCCGCGCCCTGCACGGCTACCAGGAAGAACTGCGGCGTTTCGAGGCCGCCCTGGCCCGGGGCGACTGGACCGAAGTCCAGGCCATCCACGAACGCGGCCGGGCCTACCGCGAGCCCCTGCGAACCACCCCCTGACCCGCTCCGCGGCAGCCGATGGCCGAGCGGCCGTCGCAACCAAGGTCGCTCCCACCCAGACCATGTCCACCCTGCTCGCCCTGCTCCCCATCCTGCCTTTCACCCGGCCCGTCCGGGGGAGCGTCACCCTGCCCGGCTCGAAGAGCATCACCAACCGCGCCCTCCTCCTCGCGGCGCTCTCGACCCGGACCGTCACCCTCCATGGTGCGCTTTTCAGCCGCGACACCCGCATCATGGTCACCGCCCTGCGCACCCTCGGTTTCGCGGTGGCCACGGATGAGGCGGCGCTGACGATCACGATCACCGGCCGCGGGGGCGAGATTCCGGTGCGGGAGGCCACGCTCGGGATCGGCAACGCCGGCACCGCCGCCCGCTTCCTCACGGCCTTCGTGTGTCTGCGGCCCGACGGGGTGTACCATTTCGACGGCGACGAGGCCATGCGGCGGCGGCCGATCGGCGCCCTGCTCGATGCCCTGGAGTCCCAGGGGGCGCGGGCGGATTCGCGCCATTTCCCCTTCACGCTGCGCACCGCCGGGCTGCCCGGCGGCGCCGTGGCGCTCGACGCCTCGGAAAGCTCCCAGCTGCTTTCCGCCCTGCTGATGGTGGCACCCCACGCCCGTTCGCCGCTGACCGTGCGGCTCAAGGGGGAGACGGTTTCGCGCCCCTTTGTGACGATGACGGAGCGGATGGTCGCGCAGTTCGCCGCCGCCCCCGCCGACTACGCGGTCGAAGGCGATGCCACCGCCGCCAGCTACTTTGCCACGTTGGTGTTTCTCACCCGCGGCAGCCTGCAGATCAACGGGCTCCACCCCGGCCCTGACGCGCTGCAGGGCGACATCGCCTTCTGCCGGCTGCTGGCGGACCGCCAGCACCTCCGGCTGGAGGGCAACACGCTCACCGGCTGCAAGGTGGGCTGTGGCGGGGCGGGCGGGATATTTAGGTATAATTCTTCATCGTGTTGGCGCTCTCTCCGCGCGCCAGGACTATCTACATATTCTCCGAAAGGGGGTATGTTTTCTTGGCCCGAATATTCCCGCCGGGATACCTTATATTCTGAATGGGACATGAACTAAACTCCGATAT
>CAISJA010000009.1 GCA_903885525.1 uncultured Opitutaceae bacterium | reverse complement strand
TGCCGATGGTCTGCGCAGTCTGGCGCGCGATGCCGCGAACGAGCGCGGCGGCGATGGCGATGCCGCAGGCGGCCGACGTGAAGTTGTGAATCGTCAACGCGACCATCTGCGAGAAGTAGCTCATGGTCGACTCGCCGGTGTAGCTCTGCCAGTTGGTGTTGGTGGTGAAGCTGGCCGCGGTGTTGAAGGCCAGGTGCGGCGACAGACCGGGCAGGCCCTGCGGATTGAGCGGCAGCAGATCCTGATAGCGCAGGATGAGGTAGGTAAAAACCATCCCGCCGAAGCTGAAGACCAGCAGCGAGACGGCGTAGGCGCGCCAACCTTGCTCGCGCTCCGGATCGATGCCGCAGAGCCGGTAGGTGAGGCGTTCCAGCGGGCGGAGGAACGGATCCAGCCAGGTGCGGCCCTGCGGATCGAGGACGCGCACCAGGTAGAGGCCGAGCGGCTTGGTGAGCAGCAGGAGGGCGCCGAGGTAGAGGGCGAATTGCAGCCAGGCATTGGGACTGTTCATGGCGGGTGGATCAGAATTTTTCCGGACGCAGCACGGCGGCGACCAGGTAGGCGAGGCAGGCGAGGGCGAGGAGGCTGATGAGGAGGGTTTCCATGGGAAATGAACTCAGCGCACCCGGTCGCAAAACCAGAGATAGGCCGCCGCGAGGGCGAAGAAGGCGGCCGTGCAGAGGCAGTAGATGAGGTCGTTCATGGGAGGAGCAGGTTCGGCCATACTCTACCACCCCGGAGTCCGGCCCCCTAGTTAAGAGCCGGGCTCCGGGCATTAAGATTTCGTCAAGACCCCTGCCACGGTTCGGCGGCCGGATCAGCCGTCCGTCGCCAGGGTTGCCGTGCGGCGGGGACGGGGCCCTTGGCCCGTGGGCCGCCCAAGGTTCTCCTCGCCAAGTGCAGGGCGGGAAGTACAGTGCGCGCACTCCCGCCATGGCCGCTCCCGCCCTCCCCGCCGCCGCCTCACGCAGGTGGTACCAGCTTACCCTCACCCAGCAGATCATGCTCGGGCTCGTCCTGGGCATTTTGCTCGGCTGGTGGATGAGCGGGCTGCCGGCCGGCCCGCGGGCGGATTGGGACAGGTGGGTGGCGCTGCTGCGCGACATCTTCCTGCACCTCATCAAGGCGATGATCGCGCCGCTGGTCTTCGCCAGCGTGGTGCAGGGCATCGCCGGCACGGGCGATCTCCGGCAAGTGGGCCGGATGGGCGCCAAGGCGCTGCTCTATTTCGAAATCGTCACGACCTGCGCCCTCGGGGTGGGCCTGCTGCTGGTGAACCTCGTGCGCCCGGGCGCCGGCGTGCATCTGGTGGCGGGCAGCGCGGGGGCGCTCGGCGCGGCGGCGCAGGCCAGGCCGCTGACGCTAGTGGAAACCATCTTGCACACGTTCCCGACGAGCGTGATCGACGGCATGGCGCGCGGCGATGTGCTGCAGATCGTGGTGTTTGCCGTGTTCTTCGCCCTGGCCGTGATCGCCGCCGGCCCGGCGGGCAAGCCGGTCCTGCACTGGTGCGATTCCCTCACCCAGGTGATGTTCAAGTTCGCCGGGATCATCATGCGGTTCGCCCCGTTTGGCGTGGGCGCGGCCATGGCGGTGACGGTGGGGCACCAGGGCCTCGACGTGCTCCTCGGTCTCGGCAAGCTGGTGCTCACGCTCTACGGCGCGCTGGTGGTGTTTATCGTGTTCGTCTTCGGCACCGTGCTCTGGATCGCCAAGGTGCCGCTGCGGCCCTTCCTCCGCGCCGTACGCGAACCGTTCACGCTCGCCTTCGCCACGGCCAACAGCGAGGCGGCCCTGCCCAAGGCGTTCGAGAACATGGAGCGCTTCGGCGTGCCGCGCGGCACGGTGGGCTTCGTGCTGCCGGCGGGCTACACCTTCAATCTCGACGGCTCCACGTTGCACCTCGCCGTGGCCTCGGTCTTTGTCGCCCAGGCGGCGGAAACCTCCAGCGGCATCCATTTCGGGCTCGGCCAGCAGATCACCATGATGATCACCCTCATGATCACCTCGAAGGGCGTGGCCGCCGTCCCGCGCGCCTCGCTCGTCATCCTCATCGCCGCGCTGCAATCCTTCGGGCTGCCGCTGGAAGGTGCCGCCATGATCCTCGGGGTCGACGCCCTGCTCGACATGGCGCGGACCTCGGTGAATGTGCTGGGCAATTGCCTGGCCTCGGTGGTGGTTTCCCGCTGGGAAAACAACTTCGACGAAGCCAAGGCCCGTCGTTTCGGGACCCCCGACGAAGTGCGGACATAACGATCCCGCCCCGGCCAACCCCCCGGGCATCCAGGCAACCTGGCCTGATCGCGCAAGCCGGCTCACCCCGCCACCGCGGCAGCCGCCGCCCTCGGCGAGTCCGACCCGGCACAGCACCCGCCCCCAGACCACATTTTTCCAAAATCGCGGGTTGGCCGCTCCGCCTCGGCGACAACGGCCGCCGCCGACTTCGGGGCGCGATGACGGCCGCCGCTGGATCGCAGCCCATTGCCAAGTAGATGGTTGCATGTGTATTATCCATTGGTCCCAGGACAGCTCGCAGGTAAAGTGATTGCTGTGCCGGATGGTGGTCCTAGCCTCCTCCACCCCCTCCGCATCCATGAGCGCAACCTCCACCGAACTGTTGGTCCTGGCCCTTCTGCTGGCCCTGAATGGCTTGTTTGCCTTGGCGGAGTTTGCGCTGGTCTCGTCCCGCAAAGGCAAGCTGCGGCAACTGGCGGACAGCGGCTCGCGCGCCGCTAGACTGGCCTTCGCCCACGCGGAAAATCCGGAGCGCTACCTCGCCGCGGTGCAGTTCGGCGTCACGCTCTGCCGCCTCCTCACCGGTGCCTACGGCGGTGCCATCGTGGCCCGCCATCTCGACACTTGGCTGCTGCTGCACTACCCCGGCCTCGGCGGCTCGGCACCGCTGGTGGGTTTCGGCAGCGTGGTGCTGATCCTCACGCTTGTTTCCGTCGTGGTCGGCAATCTGGTGCCTAAGCGGCTCGCCCTCACCCGCCCGGAACGCTGGTCGATCATCCTCGCCCGCCCGATGGGACTCCTCGCGGGCGTCGCGGCCCCGCTCGTCTGGCTGCTGGAAGGCTGCACCCACCTCCTGCTGCGCCTGCTCCGGGCCGACCGGCACCGGCCGGCCCCGGTCAGCGAGGAACAGGTCACCAGCCTGCTCGACCAAGGCCAGAGCGCCGGCGTCTTCCACCAGGCCGAAAAAGCCATGGTCGAAGGCGTGATGGCCCTCGACCAGTGCGCGGTCACCGCGCTCATGACGCCCCGCCCCAAGATGGTATGGCTCAACGTCGACGATCCCGACGAGACCAACTGGCGCCGGATCGTGGCCAGCGGCCACTCGCATTTTCCCGTCTACCAGCAGGACCGCGACAACGTGCTCGGCATGGTGAGCATCAAGGCCCTCTGGGCCAACGCCGCCTTCTCCCTGCCCACCACCCTGAAAAACCTCCTCAGCCCGCCGCTCCTCGTGCCCGAAACCACCACGGCCATGCAGGCGCTCGAAACCTTCAAGAAATCCGGCCGGCACATCGCCCTGGTGACGGATGAGTTCGGCGGCATCCAGGGCCTGGTCTCCCTGATCGACATCCTCGAGGCCATCGTGGGCGACCTGCCCGACCAGATGCGCCGCTCCCGGCCGGAGGCGAAACGCCGCGACGACGGCTCGTGGCTGGTTGACGCCACCCTTGGCCTCGCCGAGATCAAGGAGGCGCTGAAAATCAAGGCCTTCCCCGGCGAGGACGAGGCGGACTTCCAGACCCTGGGCGGATTTGTCGTCACCCAGTTCGGCCGCATCCCGTCGGCGGGTGAACATTTCGAGTGGGGCGGCTGGCGCTTCGAGGTGCTCGACATGGACCGCCAGCGCGTGGACAAGCTGCTGATCCGCGCCCAGCCCGACGCCGGCGCCGAAAGTGCCGCGGACCAGGTCTCCGCCTGAAACTCGGCTGCCCCACCCGGGCCTGCCCTCCCCAGGGCAGAATCGCCCCGGCCGGGGCCGGCGGCCGCAGCCCCACGCGGAATCGACGCGACGGCGCAAGCCATTCCACCCTCCCGCTCCCCACCCTCCCCACGGTCTTTTGTTTTGAGGCATCGTTCCCTCTGAATGATCACGAGGGCGCAAAGCCCGGCCTTCTCTGACGGCCAGGCCAAAACAAAAGACCATGCCCACTCTCCGGCTCCCCTGCCTCCGGCTCCCCACCCTCCGGCTCGGCATCTCTCAGCCTCACCCCCATTCCCTCCCAGAAATGAGGCTCGACCCTGCTCCAGCAAAGTAACCCAATAGGTTACTTGTGCAGCCTATTCACCGTCGGTGCACCGCCCAACAAGTAACCCAATGGGTTACTTTATGCGGTAAGACAGCGCAAGGATGGGACGGAGGGGCGCGGCCGGGCGCGAGCGCAGGTGGGGTCGGGGGCGCGGCCGTGGGCACGAGCGAGAGCGCGAGCACGGGCGCGGGCACGGGCGCGGGCACGGGCACGGGCTTGGCTGGGGGGGCGGGCGCGTTTGCGGGTGAGGACCCGTGAGAGCCAGGTGGTCGCGCGCGGGGCGGTCAGGCGGGGCGGCGGCGGCGGGAGCGGTCAACCGAGCAGATTTTGCAGGGCGGCGAGGTATTTCTGCTGCGTGCGGGCGATGACGTCTGCTGGGAGGCGCGGGCCGGGGGGCTGCTGGTTCCACTGCAGGGCGAGCAGGTGGTCCCGCACAAACTGCTTGTCGTAGCTCGGGGGCGAGCGGCCGGGGGCGTAGCCGTCGGCCGGCCAGTAGCGGGAGGAATCCGGCGTCAACACCTCGTCGATCAGGTAAAGTTTCCCCGCATCATCGGTGCCGAACTCAAATTTGGTGTCGGCCAAAATCATGCCGGCCGCGCGGGCGTGGTCGTGCCCGAGGCGGTAGAGGGCCAGGCTGGCGGCCTTGACCCGGGCGTACAGCTCCGCGCCGACGAGGGCGGCAGCCTGCGCGTCGTTGACCGGCTCATCGTGCTGACCCTTGGGCGCCTTGGTCGTGGGCGTGAAGATCGGTTCGGGCAGGCGCTCGGCCTGGCGCAGGCCGGCGGGCAGGCGGAGCCCGCACACTTCGCCGGTTTTCTGGTAGGCGCTCCAGCCGCTGCCGATCAGGTAGCCGCGGACCACGCACTCGATCGACAGCGGACGGAGCTTGCGCACGATCATGCTGCGCAGCCGCAGGTCGCGGTCCGTGATCCCGCGACGGGCGAATTCTCCGGCCTGGTCCGGCAGGAGATGGTTGGGTAAGAGCGCCTCGGTCCGCGCAAACCACCACAGGCTCAGCTGCGTGAGGATGGCGCCTTTGCCGGGAATCCCATCGGGGAGAATGACGTCAAAGGCCGACAACCGGTCGGTGGCGGTGAGGAGCAGGGCATCTCCGAGGTCAAAAATCTCGCGCACTTTGCCGGAGGCGAGGCGGGGGAACGGCAGGCCGTCGATGGCGGTGACCGCCTGCCGGGGCAGTGCGGCGGAGATTTCGGCGAAAGTCATGCCGCCAGACCAAGACGCGGTCCGCCGAAAAGGTCAAAAACAGAAACCGTCATGCCTGCCCAACCAGCGTGCGGCTGGATGTCCGTTGGTCAATTTAAGCCGCCCACTCGTCAATTCCGGTTCGTTTTTCCGTGCGGTGAACTGCGATGAACCGCCCCTGCGGAAGGATCACGCTCACCGGGCCAAGAGCTAATCCACCCCACCTCCGCCGGAATGAGGGCCGCATTCCGCGTCCAGAGTCAGCCAAGTCATACTGCACATGAAAGCCAAGCCGGCCGTCCCCGTCCGCGGCGCCAACCCGCCGTTTTTTCCCACCCATGTCTACGAAACCACCGGTGCCCGCCTGTTGGATTTTTTTGCCGGCCTGGCGCCCGACGTGCCGGAATGGTTTTTGCCCCGGGAAGCAGATCCGTTGACGCGGCTGGCGCGGTGGCGCTTCAGCTACGCGGAGGCCATGTTGCGCGAACGGACCCGCCCGCACTGAGGCGGGTGGCTGGCCGGCGGGCTCGTCCGCCCGAAGGGAAACGCCGGCCTGGCCGAGGCCCCGGTGCGGCCGGCCGTGCGGACGAAGTCGCCCGGTCCACCGCCCGGCGGCAGACGCCAGCGTGGCTCACAGCTCGTCGTCGTCCGCCGCAGCGAGCGCGCCGGCGAGTGGATCCCGCCGGGCCCGCTCGATCCAGTCGCGGAAAAGCGGAAGCCGGCCGGTCTCAGCCGGCGGCAACGGAGCGGCGACCAGATCGATGATCCGCCACGAGCCGTCCTCGGCCACCACGACATTGCGGTCGTGCGTGTCGCCCACGAGCCAGGGCTCCCCTTCGAGGAAGGCCAGACGGGGGTGGTCGCGGTCGGCCCGTAAAAACCGCGAGGGGATCGGGATGAGCCGGGTGGGATCGAGCCCGGACATGTCGGTCTTCTCCGGCAGGAGCCGGCCAAAGGTCTGCTTGGCGACGACGATGCCCTCCGGGGTGATGCCCACGACTTCCGTGGGGATGCCGAATTGGTGGGTGAGCCGGAGCTTGGCGAAGAGCAGGCCGTAGCTGCCGGGTGCCGCCGTGGCCTGCAGCAGCCCGCCCTCCCCATGGGCAAAGACGAAGGTTGCCCCTACATCCCCGCCCTCCCGGAAAAGGAAAAATTTATAGACCGATTGCCGGCGGTCCGCAAAGGCCAGTGCCTCCACCCCGCCGCCGATGCGGTGCAGCTCGGTGGTGTTGGCTTCAAAGGGGTCGTCCACATCGCTGCGGAAGCCAAAGGTCTCCAGCGGCACGATCGGCAGGCTGGCCCGGAAGGTCCGGATGGCCGCTCCGAGCGCCGCCCAGGCGGCGTCGGTCCCCTCCAGCAGGCTCACTTCGTCTTCTTGGACGAGGACGAGATCGCGGTCTTGATCTGCTCGGATACCGCATTCGGCCGCTTTTTGGCCCAGGTAATCGAGCGCCCGAAGTCGTCGCCGGTGACCGTCCAGAACAGCGGCCCACCCTCCCGCCGCGGGGAGGCGGGGGCCTTGGAGGTGGGTCGGTCTTCCGGTGAACGGGTCGGGCGAGGGCATGAATCGGCCATGCAGGCCCACCGTGCGCAGGCCGGGGCGGGTTGCAAAGGATATTTGCGCGCAGCCTGTTGAGCGGTCGGTCCATGGCGAGCCGTAACCTGCCGGACTGGAATCAGAAGGAGGGCTTTGCCGGCGCGCCGGGCTTGCCAAGCGGCGTCCGGCCCGAAAACCTCTCGCTTGACACCCCCTGCCGCCTCCTCTGACTTTGGGCCTCTTTTTTACTTAACTCTATGCAACCTACATTCCGCCCGCACCGCAAGAAGCGCGCCCGCAAGATCGGCTACCGCGCCCGCAAGTCCACCCGAGGCGGCCGCAAGGTCCTCACCGCCCGCCGTCGCAAGGGGCGCAAGCGCCTGACGGTCGTCTGATCCTGCCGCCGATGCGATTCCGCGCCGGGCAACGCCTGCGGCGCAATGCCGATTTCCGCACTGTGCGCGAGCAGGGTCGCCGCGCGGACTGCGGTGCCTTCCAGCTCGTCTGGCGGGCTCCCGCCGGCGCGGACACCGCCCAGCCCCGCACCGCCCGCGTGGGCGTGGTCGCCTCCCGCGCCGCCGTGGGAGGCGCCGTCGAGCGCAACCGGGCCAAACGCCGCCTGCGCGAACTCTACCGGCGCCATCAGGAACTGGTGCCGCCCGGGTTTGACCTGATCCTGACCGCCCGCTCCGCCGTGCTGCGCCTGGATTTCTCCGAACTGGAAAAAAAATTCGTCGAGGCCTGCCGGCGCTTCCCGCCGAAGCCATCCGCCAGCCATGTTTGAGCAAGGCCACCCCTCCGCACCCGCACCCGAGGCCGTCCCCGAGGCGGGGGCCCCGGCTTGCTGCACCCAGTCCCTTCCCAGCCCGGCGGGACGGTACGAGCCGGCCCGCCCGCCGCGCCAGCTGGCGGCCGCTTGGTCCGTCCGCGCCGCAGACCGCCTGCTGTGGCTGTACCAGAAGACGGTTTCGCCGGCCTTGGCCAGCCTCGCGCCTTCCTGCGGCTGCCGCTTCGCCCCCACCTGCTCGCAGTATGCGCGCGAGGCCCTGCGCGAGCACGGGCTGCTGGCTGGCCTGGGCCTGAGCGCCTGCCGCCTCGCCCAGTGCGGACCCTGGCATCCCGGCGGCTTCGACCCCGTGCCAGCCCGCCCGCACCCCGTTTGCCGGCGCGAAACGAGTCTCATCGTGCCCACGCCCGGGTCCGTCTAGCCCGCTCCTCTTTCCGCTTTTCCCGCCTCGCTCACTCCCACCGTCTCCTCCTCGCCCTTTCCCTTCCCGCATCCATGGACAAGAAAAATACCGCCATCGGCATCCTCCTGCTCGCCGGAGCCGTGGCCAGCTACATCTTCAGCGCCAAGTACGCGCCTCAGCCCCCGGACCGGCCTGCCATCACGGCAAATTCCAGCGGCAGCACCCTCGCCCGGAACGAGGCCCCGCCCGCCGGACCGGCCCAGACTCCCGCCGACGCCTCCTTCGGGGCGTCCACCACCCAGCCCGCCGCCCCGGCCGAGTATGTTGAGCTGACGAACAGCCACCTCACCGTGCACCTGACCACCGCCGGCGGAGCCATCGATCATGTCGAGCTGCTCCAGCACAAGGCCGTGCTGGGCCTGATGGGCAGCTACACGCTCAACGCCGCCGCCTACGCCCCGGCCCTCAGCTTTGCCGAGCTGCCCGGTCTCGACGCCGCCGCCCGTTACGAACTCGTCTCCCACACCGGCAGCGAAGCCGTTTACCGCACCGTGCTCGACGGCCGGCTCGAAGTCACCCGCCGCTACACCCTGTTCTCCGGCCCGGGCACCGATCCGTACCAAATCCGCCACGAGACCACCTTCCGCAACCTGGGCGACAAGCCCTTCACCCTCCCGCGCACCGCTCTCAATCTCGGCACCGCCGCCCCGCTCAATGAGCAGGACCCCGGCACCTATCTGGATTCCGGCTACTACAACGGCGACAAAACCGAGTTCACCCGCCGCGACGAACTTGCCGGAGGCGGCTTCTTCTCCCGGACCGCGCCCCTGCCTTACCTCGACAAGGTCGCCCCCGTCACCTGGGCGGCGGTGAAGAACCAGTTCTTCGCCTCCATCCTCACGCCCGACCAGCCCGGCGTCGGCCTGCGCATCCGGCGCGTAAAAATCGATCCGCTCAAGCCGGCCGCAGACCGCACCGCCTACGGCGTCACCGGCGAACTGCAGGTCGAGATCAAGCCGATCGCCGCCGGCGCCACCTCCACCTGGGCCGCCACCTACTACGCCGGCCCGAAGGAATACAGCCGCCTCTCCGCCTCCGCCGTGTTCAAGCACGACGAGGACAAGGTGATGAATTTCGCCCCGTTCTTCTTCAACAAGATATTCTTCTCCGGAGTCTTCGCCCCTCTCCTCATCACCCTCATGACCTGGGTGCACGCCTGGATTCCGAGCTGGGGCTGGGCCATCGTGGTGATGACCATCCTGCTGAAGGTGGTCACCCTGCCCTTCACCCTCGCCGCCTCCCGCTCGGCCAAGCGCATGCAGAAATTCATGCCCCTCCTCACCGAGGTCCGCGAGAAATACAAGGACAACCCGACCAAGATGCAGGAAGCGACCCTGCGCATCTACAAGGAAAACAAGGTCAATCCCCTCGGCGGCTGCATCCCCATCCTGATCACCATGCCGCTCTTCGTCGGCTTCTTCGCCGTGCTGCAGGGCGCCGCCGAACTGCGCTTCGCCCCGTTCCTCTGGGCCTCCGACCTGACCGCCGCCGACACCGTCTACTCCTTCGGCCTGGTCACCCTGCCGCTCCTCGGGCTCACCCACCTCAACATCAACATCCTGCCGCTGCTGATGGGCGCGACCCAGTTTTATCAGATGCAGTTGACGCCCACCGCCCCGAACGCGGACCCGGCCCAGGCCACCATGATGAAGCTCATGCCGGTCATGATGATCCTGTTCTTCTACAACTTCGCCTCCGCCCTCGCGCTCTATTCGACCGTCAACGCCGTGTTCACCATCATCCAGCAGATGATCATCAACCGCCTGCCCGACCCCGTGGCCGCCACGGCCACGAACACCGACGGCCTCAAGAACGTCACGCCGAAGAAGAAGAAAGGCTGAAGAACGGAAGGGCGGAAGAGCTGAACCCTCCGGCACCCTGCCCGACCGCTTCTTCTCGCCCCTTTCCAGCCTGCCCCGGATCGCACCTCGCTGTACCCCACAGATTGATCTCGCCGCCGGTCGGTCGTACCGCCTCGCCCCCTGATTCCTTCGGTTCTTCGGTTCTTCGGTTCTTCGGTTTTTTCCCATGGCCAAGCACAACAAATGGTCGAAAGTGAAGCGGCTGAAGGCCGTCACGGACGCGCGCAAAGGCAAGGTCTTCTCCCGGCTCTCGCGCGACATCACTATGTCCGCCAGGTCCGGCGGCGGCGATCCCGAGGGTAACGCCCGGCTGCGCACCCTCCTGCTCAAGGCCCGCGAGGCCAACATGCCGGTCGACAACATCGACCGCGCCATCAAGAAGGGCACCGGCGAATTGCCGGGCGTGGTGTTGGAGGAGATCACCTACGAAGCCTATGGCCCGGGCGGAGTGGCCTTCGTCATCCAAGTCACCACCGACAACAAGACCCGCGCCGCCAAAGACGTCCGCGCCCTCTTCTCCCACAGCGGCGGCAATCTGGCGCAAAGCGGGGCCGTGGCCTTCCAGTTTCTCCACGCCGGCCAGTTCCTGATCGCCGTCGAAAAAGCCCCCGAGGATCGGATCATCGAGATCGCCCTCGCGGCCGGTGCCGACGACATCCTCACCACCGAGCAGGGCTTTGAGGTGCGGTGCGGCATCCCGGGCTTCGACCAGGTCGCTCAAGCCCTCGAGCAGGCCGGCATCCAGCCCGACTCCGCCGAAATCGCCTACCTGCCCGTCAACTTTGTGCCCGTCGCCAACCTCGGCACCGCCAAGGCAATCCTCCACCTGCAGGAGGCCCTGGAGGAGAACGAAGACGTGCAGGCCGTGTTCTCCAACGAGGAATTCCCGGACGAGATCGCCGCCCAGCTGGGCTGACCCCGGCAAAGCGCGCCCTCCGGACACGCTCAGGGGCGGGCGGCCGCCAGATGCCCGGCCTGGCGGGCGAGGGTTTTTTCCAGACTGCCGCACACCAGCTCGCACAGCGGCGGAATGCTCGGATCGCTGATCCGGTAGAAAACCTGCAGCCCCTCCTTGCGCCGGGCGAGGATGTGCGCGGCCGTCAGCGTATGCAGGTGGCGGGAGACGTTCGCCTGCGTGCCGCCCACGGCCCCCACGAGATCGGTCACGTTCCGCTCGCCCGCAAACAGTGCCTGGATGAGCCGGAGCCGCATCGGCTCGGCCAGCACGCCGAAACGCTGGGACACGAGCGCAATCGCGGCATCACTCAAGGGACGGTGCTGGGCCATGTCCCCATGAAACTGCCCCCGGACCGGCCCGCAAATAAAATGTCTGTATGATTATATTCGCAGCAGCCGCCCCGCCCGCTTGCCTCTTGGCCCGGGCAGGGGTTGGATCGGAAAGAAGGAATGATGGGCGGGGCTGTCGCCACCGAGCAGGCGGGCTTCCTCGCCGCCGTGCGAAAGCCCTGACTGACAACGCCGGGCCGGCGACGGCCGCCCCATCCGGCCGGTGCCCGTGGAGCTGGCTTTCCGGTCCGAAATCCCCCGCCGGACTCTTGGGCAGCGGGCTGCGCATGGATTGTTATTCGCTGTGCGGGATGACAAAGCCCCGGGTGGGTGTATAATATTGCCATGAAAATTACCCCGCTCCTGCTGCTGGCGGGAGGTTTGTGTGTCGGCACCTACTGCCAGACACCGGAACCGGCTGCCGTTCCCGAGGCGAAGCTCTCCTGGGTGGATGAAAACGACCCCGCCTTGGCCGAGCTTCGCCAGGCCGGCGAGCGCACCGTCGACCGCATCGGCGGCATGATGCTCAACGAGGTCCGGCGCATCGTCGCCGCCAAGGGCTTGGAAGAGGCGACGGAGACCGTGCACCTCCGCTCCTTGGAGGTCCCCACCCCGGTTCCGGGCAAACCCCGCATCGTCGCGATCAAGCGCACCAGTTTGCGCCTGCGCAATCCGGCCAATGCCCCGGATGCCGCAGACCTGGCCGCCTTGGAATATTTCAAAAAGGAATTGGGCGACGGCAACCGCCCACCCAGCTCCCTGATGCAGCGCATCGAAACCCCGGGCCACCCCGTGGAATACCGCGTCTACAAGCCCGTCGCCGCCATGCCCGACTGCCTTCTCTGCCACGGCAACAAGGATTCCCAGCTGCCCGGCGTACAGCAATCGCTGGAGCGGCAGTTTCCCGAGGACAAGGCCGTGAACTACAGCGAGTACGACTGGCGCGGGATGATCCGCGTCACGGTGGCCCCACCCTAGCCCAGGCGGCTCTCCCGCCCCCCGGCCACCATTCCCCACCCCGCCCGGCCGCCCGCCGCCCGCCCGGCCATCCGCCGCCCCCCTCGGTCGCCCGCCGCCCCCCGGCCGGCCATCCGCCGCCCCCCCAGCCATCCGCCGCCCCCCTCGGAGACATGTCATATATTGTATGACAAGTGGCTGGGCCCACGGACCGTTCCGGCTGGGTCTTCCTTGCGGGGTCAGGTCGGGTTGCGGGGCGGGCTGGCCCCTTGGTCTTTTGTTTTGGCCTGACCGTCAGAAAAGGCCGGGCTTCGCGCCCTCGTGATCATTCAGAGGGAACGATGCCTCAAAACAAAAGACCGCGGGCTGGCCCCTTGCCCGCCATCCTCCGGATAGAGAGGGGGCCGCTGGTGCGGAAACTGACGCGGACAAATCCGCCGTTGCCCTACCCTGTCCAAGCCCGCAGCCGGGCGGCCTGGATCAGGCAGACGCAGTCCTCGCCGTCGGCGCTGTGCAGCCAGTGCGGCTCAAGCGCGGCAAAGGCCCGATCCACCGCCGAGCGCAGGCCCCCGACCTCGAGCGCGACAATCCCGTGGGGCTGGAGCCTGGGGCGGGCCTGCCGGAGGATCTTGCGGATGATGTCGAGTCCGTCGGTGCCACCGTCGAGCGCCATGACCGGCTCGCGCTTGAATTCTTCGGGCAGGCCGCGCAGCTCCCCGGTCGGCACGTAGGGTGGGTTGGACAGGATCAGATCATACTTCGCCGCGGGCACGGCGTCGAAGACATCGGAGCGGTGCAGCTTGATGCGCTTGGCCAGCCCGAGGGTGGCCAGGTTGAACCGGGCCACGGCCAGCGCCGCGGGGGAGAGCTCGATCGCATCGACCTTCGCCTCCGGAAACCGCTCCGCCAGCAACACCGCCAGGCAGCCGGAACCGGTGCAGACATCCACCACGCGCTTTACCGGCCGGCCGGCGGGCAGCCACCGGGGAATCAGTTCAGGCAGCAGCTCCACAAAATAGGACCGCGGGATGATGACGCGCTC
>CAISJA010000008.1 GCA_903885525.1 uncultured Opitutaceae bacterium | reverse complement strand
GGGGGTTCGGCGTGGGCGGAAGTGGCTGCGGCATGGCCGCTCTCGGACTCATGCAGGTACTGGGGTGGCGGGGCCGGCTGGCGCGTGGGGATGCGCGGGGCGTGCGGATTGTGGCAGTTCACGCAGTCGAGCCGGCGGCGAGGGCCGAGCTGGCGGTTCCAGTAACCGTTCAGGCGCCCGTGGACGCCGGCCTCCCAGTCGCGGAAATTCGGGCCGTGGCAGCTGCCGCAGAGCTGCGAGCTTTCGTCGAATTTCAGCTCGCGCCCATCCCGGGTGGAGAGGGTCTCAAGGTTGCCCTCGTTGTGGCAGTTGAAGCAGAGATTGTTCCGGTTGTGCGAGCCATGGTACATCTTCACGTCATTGTGCTCGTCCGGGACCACCAGGATGTGGTTGGCGTCGTAGCGCAGCGGCGGCGGGTTCTTCTTGTCATGGCAGGTGAAGCACTCGAAGTCGCTGAGGTCGGCTTTTTCCCGCTGCAGGTCGGCGTAGGACTTCCGCCAGGCGGTCTGCTCGAGGAAGGAGGGATCGACCAGCGGAATGGCTTTGCGCGGGGCGGGATAGCCCCAGGTGCCGTACACCATGGCCGCCGCGAGACCGAAAAACCCGAGGGTGACGAGGAACAACACCCCATTGGTCTTGCGCACCTTGTCTGCCGGCGGGCTTTTCGGGTTGGGATTCATGGCGGCGGCGGGGGCGTTACTGTTTCAGGGTGCGGAGGTGGGCGATCACGGCCTTGATGTCGTCGTCGCTCAGGCCTTCGATCGCCTTCATGACAACCTTGCCGTTTTTGTCGGCCTTGCCTTCCTTGATGGCCTTGGCGGCATCCTCATCGGTGAAGCCGGCCTGGACCTTGGCGTCGCTGAGGTCGGCGATCTTCAGCTTCTTGCCCATTTTGGTGTCGCCTTTCGCGTCGGCGCCGTGGCATTTGGCGCAATGCTCGTCCCAAGTGGCTTTGCCATCGGCGGCGGAGGAGCCCAGGGAGGCCCCGAGGAACAGTAAGGTAGCAAACAGGATACGATAATTTTTCATCACAAGCAGGCGTAAGGGTGGAGTGGAATTGGGCGGAGCGTGGCTGGCCCGGTTGGTCCCAAGACTATCGGAGATGGCGCAACGATCGCCTACCGGAGCCTTGCAGATTGCTGCGCATTTATTGGCATTCCATGTCGGCTGGCGCCGGTTTCTAGCCGGGGCCACCAGCCCCGCTCCCTCCCGTATCGGTCTGCGACCTTCGGGGCCGGGGAGAGGCGGCGCTGCTTGTGGCTTAAGCGCCCGGACGAAGTGCCGATGAGTCTGGCTGACTGCCTCCGCCAGGCCGATGCGCCCCCTGCCCTTGGGGTGCGCGTTGCCATGGGGACACGCGACGCATGACCCTCCAGAACAAGATACTCCTCTCGCTGATCGTCGGCATCGCCGCCGTCTATATTACCTCCCAAGAGGTGCAGCGGCGCCTCAATATCAATCAGGTCAGGCGCCTGTCCCAGGAAAATCTGGCCAAAATCGACACCACCCAATGGGACTGGATCGTTTCGCTGGAGCAGGCCACCGAGACCTCGCTCTTTGACGCCATGACCCAGGGGGACATGGAGCGGGTCCAGCGGCTGCTGGACTCCCAGAACAAGGTCAAAGGCGTGCAGGAACTGTCGGTGATCGGCATCAAGGACACCGTGGTACTGTCGTCCGACCCGAAGGCGCTGAAAAAGCCGCTGCCGGCGGAGGTCAAACGGGCTTTCGAGACCAACCCAGACAACTTTCGCCGCCAATCCGAGGAGTCGTATGAAATCTACCGGCCGCTCCAGGCGGAGCAGCGTTGCTTGGAGTGTCATCCGCGTTTTCAGGTTGGGAAAACGGTTGGGGCCTTGAGCTACCGTTTCAGCACCAAGTCGCTCCAGGAAGCGCGGTCGCAATGGACCGATTTTGTGGACACCTGGCAGCGTTCCAACCTGCTGACCTTTATCATCACTTCGATCACGCTGATGACCGTGGTGACCCTGCTCGTGGTCTGGCTGGTGAGTCGCCAGGTGGTCCGCCCCTTGAACAGAATCTCGGATGAGCTTTCCCAGGATGCCGCGACGGTGGGAGCGGCGGCCGCCGCCATCGCCGGCACCAGCCAGGCCCTGGCGGAAGGCGCCACGGAACAAGCGGCGGCCTTGGAGGAATCGAGCGCCTCACTGGAGCAAATGGCCGGCATGACCCGCCAGAACGCTGCTTCCGCCAACAGCGTGGATGCCTGCATGAAGCAGGAATTCGCCCCGAATTTCCGCCAGATCACCGAGCTGACCGAAAAGATGGAGCAGACCCTGACCAAGTCCGTCGCGGCGAGCGAGGAGACGTCCAAGATCATCCGCACGATCGACGAAATCGCTTTCCAGACCAATATTCTGGCCCTCAATGCCGCGGTGGAGGCGGCCCGGGCCGGCGAGGCCGGGGCCGGTTTTGCCGTGGTGGCCGAGGAGGTCCGCAGCCTGGCCCAACGCTCGGCTGAAGCCGCCAAGGGCACGCAGGCACTGCTGGAAAACTCCCGCCAGCATCTGCATGTGACGAAGCAGGACTTCGAGCAGGTGCGCACCGCCATCCGCGACAACGCCCGTCTGGCGGGAAAGGTGAACCAGCTGGTGGACAGCATCAGCAACGCCAGCCGTGAGCAGGCGCAGGGGGTGGATCAGATCAGCAAGGCGGTCGGCCAGATGGATTCCGTCACGCAGAGCAACGCGGCCACCGCCGAACAGAATGCCAGCGCCGCCCAGCAGCTCACCGCCGAGTCGGCCGCCATGACGGCGGCGGTGGATGGTCTGGCCCGCTTGATCGGGCTCAAAACCGGGACGGCGTCGGCCGCCGCCACGACCTCCCCGGTCAAGATGCTCCCGGCCGCCAGCCAACAGAGGCCACCTTCCCGGCCTGTCTCCGGTCCGGCCCGCTGAATCAGGCGGCCGGCGCCCGGGGGCGGAAGCTGCGCCACCGGTCGAGGGGCAGCAGGGCGAGCGCCATGATCGCCACCTGGGAAAGGACGAAGAGGGCCAGCGCGGTGAAGGCGCCGTCCATGAAGCCGTAGCTGTGCAGGCCGACGCCGAGCATGTTGGTGCCGAACCAGCTCCAGCTCGTCACGACATTGCCGAAGACAGCCATGACCATGAGGCCGCGCTGCCGGATCATGCCGCCCCAGCGGGCGTGGAGGATGATG
>CAISJA010000007.1 GCA_903885525.1 uncultured Opitutaceae bacterium | reverse complement strand
CCTCGTCATCCGCACCCCCATGCTTTTTGCCCTGGGCTTCATCTGGATGTTCATGATGGGGGGCATGTCCGGCATCATGCACTCCGCCGCCCCGGCCGACAGCCAGCAGCACAGCAGCTATTTCATCATCGCCCACTTCCATTATGTGCTCATCGGCGGTGCCACCTTCGGCATCCTCGCCGCCGTCCAGTTCTGGTTCCCGAAGTTCTTCGGCCAGATGGTGCCTGACGCCTGGGGCAAGCTCTCCTTCTGGCTGATTTTCGCCGGGTTCAACATCACCTTCTTCCCGCTGCACTTCCTCGGCCTCAACGGCATGCCCCGCCGCACCTGGACCTACGATGCCAACATGGGCTGGAACGAGGCCAACTTCGTCTCCACCTGCGGTGCTTACCTGCTTGGCGTGGGCCTCTTCACCTACCTCGGCATCCTGATCTGGAGCTACTTCAAGGGCAAACCGGCCGGCAACGATCCCTGGGACGGCCGCACCCTCGAATGGTCCATCCCATCGCCGCCCCCCGAATATAATTTCGCGGCCATCCCCACCGTTCACGCCCGCGATGCCTTCTGGTATGAAAAGCAGCACCAGCCGGAGATTGCCCGGGAACAAGCCGAACACCTCCGGGCCGACGAAGCCCACGGCGGCATCCACCTGCCCGACCAGTCCTGGTACCCGTTCCTGGCCGCGGTCAGCCTGCTGCTGGGCGCGGTCGCCCTGGCGACTTCCAGCTATCTCATCGCCCTCGGCGGCGGTGCCCTCGTTTTCCTTTGCTGCTACCTCTGGGCCCTCGAAGGCCCCGGCGGCTACCACATTCACCTCGACGCCCACGGCCGCGAAACCATCGCCCGGCACTGAGCGCCTCCGGATATGGGTCTCCGCCACGGGTCTCGCACCTCCTCGCCCTCCCCAACGCCCCCCCGTTTTTCGACCAAGCCTGTGCTCGCGCTCACGGGCAACAACGCCGCCCTCCCTCCTCCCCTTCCCGGTTTCTCCACCCGCACTTTTCCCTTTTCCCCTCTTATGAGCAGCTCCGCCGCCGCCGGCACCATCGATCACCACCACGATCACACGACCTCCACGGGCATCCCGAACAAGAAGCTCCTCTGGTGGGCGTTTCTGGCTTCGGACTGCATGTTCTTCGGGGCGCTGATCTCCACCCACCTCGTCTACCGCATCAATCCGCCCCCGGGCAACGCGCAGCCGACCCAGGTCTTCAACATCGAGCTGACTTCCTTCTCGACCTTCATCTTGCTGATGTCGTCACTCCTCATGGCCCTCGCCGTGAACGCGATCCAGCGCGGCCGGATCAGGAGCATGCGCACCATGCTGCTCGGCACCATGTTCTTTGGTTGCATCTTCCTCGGCGGCCAGGTCTACGAGTTCGCCCACTTTGTCGCGGTCAAGAAGCTGACTCTCTCCAGCAGCCTCTTCGGGTCCACGTTCTACACCCTTACCGGAACGCACGGCACGCATGTGGCCATCGGCGTGCTGCTCCTCGGCCTGATGTACGTCCGCTCGTT
>CAISJA010000006.1 GCA_903885525.1 uncultured Opitutaceae bacterium | reverse complement strand
CCTGAATCGAGTTTTTCTGTTTCAGATGTTGGCATGCCTGGCAGAAGGGCGGCAAAAAGGCGGCCCGGCCCGCCCCCCCCCGGGCCGAACTGGCCACCGAGACTTCCCTCGATATCCGCCGCGTCCTCGACACGCTGCCGCACCGCTATCCCTTCGTCATGCTCGACCGGGTCGTGTCCATGAACGACGAGACGCTCACGGCGATCAAGAACGTCACGATCAACGAGCCGTATTTCCAGGGCCATTATCCGGGCAACCCCGTGATGCCCGGCGTGCTCCAGATCGAGGCCATGGCCCAGGCCGCCGGCATCCTCCTGCTCCGCCGCACCAGCATGGAGGGCAAGGTCGCCCTCTTCATGAGCTGCGACAAGGTGAAGTGGCGCAAGCCCGTCCGCCCCGGCGACCAGCTCAGCATCACCGTCCGGCTCACGAAGGTGCGCGGCCCCGTCGCCTGCGCCGAGGCCGAGTGCACCGTCAACGGCCAGTCCGTCTCCTCCGGCGAACTGATGTTCACGGTCGTGGACAGCTCGAAAATGGACTGAGCCATGGCCGCGATCATCCACCCCACCGCCATTGTCGAACCGGGAGCGCAACTGGGCGCGGATGTCCAGGTCGGCGCCTACGCCTTCGTCGGACCGCAGGCTGTGCTCGGCGACCGCTGCATCCTGCACCACCATGCCAACGTCGAGGGCCGCACCACCCTCGGCCCCGAGTGCGAGGTGTTTCCCTTCACCTGCATCGGCACCAAGACCCACGATCTCAAGTACGCCGGCGGCGAACCCGGCCTGCGCATCGGGGCGCGCAATGTTTTCCGCGAATACGTCAGCGTCCACGGGGCGACCAAGGCGGAAGAGGACACCGTCCTCGGCGATGACAATGTGCTGCTGGCCTACGCCCACATCGCGCACGATTGCCGCGTCGGCCACCACCTCGTGATGAGCGCGCAGTCGGCGCTCGCGGGCCATGTCGTCGTGGAGGATCACGTCAACATCGGCTGGGGTGTGGGCGTGCACCAGTTCTGCCGTCTCGGTGCCTACGTCATGCTCGGAGGCATGTCCAAGATCGTGCAGGACGTCCCCCCCTTCCTCATTGCCGACGGCAATCCCGCCATCGCCCGCTCGATCAACAAGGTCGGGCTGGAGCGCCACGGTTTCACCCCGGCGCGGATGGAGGCCGTCAAGCAGGCCTTCCGCATCTTCTACCGCTCGGGGTTGAACCGGACCCAAGCCTTCGAGCACATGCACCGGCACGCGCAGGCCCCCCATGCCGATTTCCAGCATTTCCTGAATTTCGTCGAGCGGAGCGAGCGCGGCGTGATTGCCGGCCGGTGAGCCGAAGGCGGCCGGGGGACCGGTCCAGCCTGCGCCGCCCGCCCGGCGCGGTCACGCCCGCGGCAGATCCCCCAGCTTCCGCAGCAGCTCGTAGGAATACAGGCCCGTGTTGTGCCCGTCGCTGAAGGCGAAACAGAGCGCATAGTTGCCGACGCGTTCCCACCCGAGCACCTCGACGCCGGTGTGATCCTTCGGGGCCTCGCCGCCGTAGGTGTGGCCGAAGATGTCGCGTTCGCCGCGGACGGAGGCGCTGGGCGAGTTGGCGCGCAGCGTGGCACCGGGAATATAGCTTTCGGTGCCATCGCTCCAGCGGATGGCGACCTCGGTTCCGATCAGTTGAACCTCGGACGGGGAGAGGGGTTGGGCCATGTCTGTCGTTAGGGCTTCCGGCGGCAGAAGGCAATCGCGACGCGCGTCTCATCGGCCGGGGGTGGCGGGATGGGCTGGGGAGGACCGGAGACGCACCGGGTTTACCGAGCGCCCGGCTGCGGGCGCGATTTTTCGGGCGGAACATGCCCGGCGCGTCGTCGCCCGGGCTCCGTCCCCGGCCGGGGAGGCCGGTGCCCGCCCCGGAGATGTTTTTTAGTGGCGGAGGAACGCGCCGACGACGGCGTCCGCCCGGAGTTCGGCCAGGTCGGCGGGCGTGGGGCGGCGGGGTTTGTCGCGTTCGCAACGGACGAGGCAGAGGAAGCCGAGCGGTTCCGGAGTAGTGGCGCGGAACTGGTGCCAGGTCTCCGGGGGGATGTAGATCAGATCGTGCTGGGCGAGGTCGTGGATCTCCCGCCCCACGAGCACCTGGCCGCCGCCGCGCACGATCATCACCGAGTGGATGTGGTGGTGGCGCTCGAGCGTCGAATGGCCGCCCGGAGCGATTTCAAAGTAGCGCAGTTGCGCGCCGAGGTGGTCGCCGCCTTCGAACAGCACCTGCCGGGTGACATCCTTGAAGTGCGTGCCGCCGTCCTCCTTGTAGGCGAGCAGCGGCACCGACTCCCAGCGGAACGGTGCGGTCTGGCGCGTGCGGATCGGGTGTTTCATGCCGGATAGGAAAAGGACTGGACGGCGGCGACGAACTGCCGGCTGCGGGCGAGCAAAGCGGGGGCGTCCGGAGCTTCGAGCAGGCTGCCGCCGATGAGCAGCAGTGTGTCGCGCCCGTAAAAAGCGAGCACCTCGGGCACGTTGGCGGTCTTCAGGCCGCCCGCCGGCACGGGCAGCGCGGGCCGCGTGCCGCCATCCGGATTCCGCAGGGTCTGGGCGAGCCCGGCGCAAACCCCGGCGCTGTAGCTGAAGCGTCCGCCGTGGTTCGGGTAGATCACGGCATCCGCCCCGAAGAGCGGAAAGAGTTTCCCGAGCAGGGCGATCGGCGCGATGCGCTGGGCACCGCCAAACGCCGGATGGGCCAGCACCGGCAGCCCGGTCTCGCGCACGAGATCGGGGAGCAGCGGCAGCCCGGTGAGCATGGGCGAGACCATCACAGCCTGCGCGCCGAGATCGCGCGCCTGCCGCGCCTGTTCCAGCACGGTCATCGGTGTGCCGATGAGATTGGGCATATACAACGCGCGGTGCCCCGTGGTCTGCGCGGCCTCGGCCGTGGCCGCTAGGCAGGCCCGCACCCGCTCCCCAAAGGGGCAGAAGGGGTGGTCGGCGAGGCCATGATCGTCCTTGATCACGTCGAGGCCGGCGAGGGCCAGGGTGCGGCAGAGCCCGGCCAGCTCAGGCACGGAGAGCCCCATGGGTTTGAGCGCGGAGGCGGTCAAGGCGCGGCCGGCCACGCCGGTGAGCTGGCGGAGCCCCGCGATCCCGTGGCGCAGACCGCCCAGTCGTCGCACCAGCGAGGGGGGCAGGCGGACATCTTCAAGCTGGACGTCGGGTTGCAGGGAGGAATTGCCGAACAAGACATTGAGCAACTGCGCCGGGTCGCCGGCGGTGGCGGCCGCCGGTTGGGCCAACGTGGCGCGGAAGTCGTCCGTCCCCGCCTGCTCGGTGGCGAGTACGCGGCCGACGAGGTGGTCGCGGACGAAGGCGGCATGGAGGGCGGAGCGAGGCAGCTCGACCGTCTGTTCGAGCAGCAGGGCTTCGAGCCGCGCGGGCAGGGTGGAGGCCGGGCCGCGCACCCGATAGACGATTTCGAGGGTTTCGGTGCTCATGGCCGGGGCGTCGGTGGTCGGTCGGTTCAAAACGAAACGTCTGCGGGTTGGCTCACGCGCAGCACCGATTGGTCCCCCGTCGCCTGTTTCCAAGCCAGGCGCAGCGCCTCGATCTCGGCGTTCCGCTGCGGCGTGTCCTCGTGCAGGATGATGAGCACCTTGGAGAGCAGGCGCCCGGGTGCCGCGTCGCCGCCGCGTCGCCGCCACTGGCCGTAGGCATCCAGCACCGTCAGTCCGTCGGGGAAGCGTGGAGTGACCTCGCGGTCGAGGTAGGTCTGCCATTGTGCGGCCCGGGCCTCGGGCTCGCCGAGGCGGCCGAGGCCGAAATACAGCTCCGTGCGGATCCACCGGGCTGCCGCCGGGCGCGCCGGGTCGTCGCGGAGGGTGGCGGTCACCGCCCGCGGGGTGGGTGAGGCGCAACCGGCTAGGAAGAGGACCACCACGGCTGTGGCAGGAAGCAGAAGCAGGCGTGGGAAGCGCCGGACAGGCCGCATCGGGATGGGCGGGTGCATCAGATCAGCCGCGCCTTCCGGGCGGAAATGATCTCGGTATTCATGCCGCCCCAATGCAGGCGGCCAAAGTAGCGGCCATGCTCCATCTTCACGCACCGGTCGAGCACGACCTGTAGCCCGGCCCGGGCGGCGAGTTCGGCGGCGGGGAGGTTGAGCAGCTTTAACTGGAGCCAGAGCGCCTTGGCTCGGATCGCCACCGCCTGCTCGGCCACGGCAAAGCATTCGGCCGCGGGACGAAACACGTCCACCAAGTCCACCGGTTCCGGAATGCGGGTCAGGTCGGGGTAGCATTTTTCCCCGAGAATTTCGGTCGCGCGCGGGTTCACCGGGATGATGCGGTAGCCCTCCTTTTGCAGGTAGCTCGCCACGAACCAGCTCGCGCGCTGCGGATCGGCGGACAGCCCGACGATGGCGATCGTGCGGGCGTCGCGCAGGAGCCGCTGGATGACGAGCGGGTCCTGATAAAGGCGCTGCTGCTCAGGCGTGAGCGCGGAGTTCAGCGTGATGGCGCAAGCAAGGCTTGATCCAGGTCCCACAGGAGGTCCTCCGGGTTTTCGAGTCCGATTGACAGACGGATGAGTTCCGCCCCCACGCCGCCCTTGGCCAGCTCCTCAGGGCTGAGCTGCTGGTGGGTGGTTGAGGCGGGGTGAATGACGAGGCTGCGCACGTCGCCGATGTTGGCGAGGTGGGAGAAGAGCTGCAACCCCTCGATAAAGCGCTTGCCGGTGAGGCGCACGTCCTCGCCGGGCCGGTTCTTCAGACCGAAGGAGAACACCGCACCCGGACCCTTCGGCAGGTACTTCTGTGCGAGGGCATGATCGGGGTGGCTCGGCAGACCGGCATAGGCGACCCAGGCCACGGCGGGGTGCGACTCGAGAAAACGGGCGACAGTGAGGGTGGAGGCGGTCTGGCGCTCCAGGCGGAGCGAGAGGGTTTCCAGCCCTTGGATGAGCAGGAACGAGTTGAAGGGCGAGAGGCAAGCCCCGGTGTCGCGCAGCGTCTCGGCCCGGGCCTTCATCAGGAAACCGTAATGACCAAACGTGTCGTAGAAACGCAGGTTGTGGTAGGCGGGGGAGGGGGCGGCGATGCTCGGGAAATGGCTGAAGTCGAACCGGCCGGAATCGAGGAGCACGCCGCCGAGGGCGGTCCCATGTCCGCCGATGAACTTGGTGGCCGAGTGGACGACGAGTGTTGCCCCGTGCTCGATCGGCCGGCAAAGCGCAGGCGTGGCCATCGTGCTGTCGACGATCAGCGGGACCTGGTGGCTGGCGGCGAGGGCGGCGACGCGCGCGATGTCGAGGATCGCTCCGCGCGGATTACCGATGGTCTCGCCGTACAGAGCCTTGGTCCGGGGCGTGATGGCCGCCTCCCATTCCTCCAGATTCGAGGGGCTCACGAAGCGCACGCCGATGCTGAATTTTTTCAGGGTATGCACGAGCTGGGTGATCGAGCCGCCATACAGCTGGGAGGAAGCCACGATCTCGTCGCCCGGTTGGAGCAGGGTAAGGAAGGTGATGAGTTGGGCCGCCATGCCGCTCGCCGTGGCGACGGCACCGGTAGCACCCTCCAGCGAGGCGATGCGCTCCTCGAAGACGGCGGTGGTGGGATTGCTGATCCGCGTGTAGATGTTCCCGTACTGTTTCAGTTCGAATAGCTGGGCGGCCTGCTCGGTGTCGTCGAAAACAAAGGACGTGGTCTGGTAGATTGGCACGGCGCGGGCGCCGGTGACCGCATCCGGGATGTGCCCGGCATGGACCATGCGGGTTTCAAAGCCGAAGCAGCGGGGATTGGGGGAGGTGCTCACGCACCCTCCGGAAAACGATTTTCTCCTGCGATGGCAAAACATATGCAGCCGGCCATTGCCTCGCGCGTGTCGTCGATTCTGACCCGTGGCCGATGGAACCGGCAAGAATCAGACCTCCACTCGCGCGCAAGAAGAGGATTGCAACGGATGCACTCACGCGGATCGCTGAGGATTTCTCGAAAAGCTGAGGCCATACTCCAAGGGTTCAATATTTTGGCAAATTTATTATTCAGAAAAACTTACTATGGAATAGGTAAAGCAATCGTCAATAAATTGCTCCACCTGTTGCATAGCTGTGCTACGGCAATCGTTAGCGTCGGGTAGAGTGGTATTCAAGTATCTATTAATCAATAGAAAGCATAAATGGTTTGCCGGAAGCGGCGAGAAAGATGCGCCAGGGTGGTCCTGCATTGGGCCTACAGTTGCCGGGCGATCTATCCGATCTGCCAGGGGATGCAGAGACAGCCTCCTCCGCTCCAGCTCGCCTCCAGGGAGGTTTGG
>CAISJA010000005.1 GCA_903885525.1 uncultured Opitutaceae bacterium | reverse complement strand
GAATCCGGCCTGGCTGGCGGCCAGCCGCATCGAACTGGCGGTGCGCGAAGTCAGGCTGCGCTTTGCCCTGGACCAAAGGCCCCAGGCCCTCGCCGCGTTCAAGGGGCTGGTCGTCGCCAGCGGGGCCTCCCGCTCCGCCGCCTTCCGCCTGGTGCGGGACCTCCGGGCGCACGGTGAGCCGGAAAATGCCCGGCTGCTGGCGCAGGAGACGGTCCGGCTGCTGGGCGACGATTCCGCGGCAGCCAAACTGCGGCAGGAAACAGAGGCCCCGTTGCCCCCGGCACCGTAGCCGGGGACCGGGTGGGAGCGAACCCCGGGCAGGGCGGACTCAGGAGCCGCGGCGCAGCTCGGAACCGCGGAAGCGCAGGATGATGCGGTAGACTTTTTTTTGCCGGCAGGTGATCCGGCCCGTCTGCAGGTCGAAATGGTCCGGCACATCAATGCGCAGGATGTCCACCACCGCGTGAAAGCCGCGCTCGGAGAAGATATCGATCAGCATGGCGAGGGCCTGGGGCTCGTCCAGCAGCGGGTCCTCGCTGTTGACATGGGTGTGGCCGGAAATGGCGTGCCGGCGGAGGATGGGGATGATCTTTTTTTCCACGAACCCGATCACCCGGTCGAAAAGCTCGGCGTGCAGCAGGGCATAGTGGTCGAGCCGCTTGACCAGCTCCTGGCGGGCGTGGATGACGATCTCACTGGCGAGGGGCAGGCCGCGCAGGCGGTCGAAGGTGCGGGGATCGAGCTCCAGTGTGCTCTGGTACTCGACTTCCTTGACGATGTTTTCCTCGACCTCGTGGATCGCGCCCTGGGCGTTGATCAGGTGATAGTGGAAAATGTCCTTGAGGGAGAGCAGGGCGTCCCAGGTCTGCTCCTTGAACACGCGGTAGCGGCGGGCGGCCAGGGACTCGTCGAAGTCCGTCGCGCGCTCCTCCCAGAGGAGGCCGCGGCCGGTGGAGCTGACCTCGGTGTTGTGGATCTTGACCTCGCGGCCGCGCTTGAGCTGGCGGGCGATGCTCTCGTTCTCGTCGATGAACAGCACCACAATGTGCACGACCGGCTGGCGGAAATGGATGCCGAGGGGCGTGCCGTGGAACTCCCGCCAGAGCTGGAGCATTTTCTCGTAGAGCATCTTCAGGCATTCCACCTGCACGGTTGTGCGGGGGAAGCCGTCGAGGATCACCCCGTCCCGGTACTCCGGCTTGAGGAGGTGGCGGAGCAGCACGGAGAGCACCTCGCGGTCGCCGATCATCTGGCCGGCGTCCTTCAGCCGCCGCATTTCCGGCGTGTCGAGCAGGGAGCTCATCACGATGGGCGCGCAGGTGAGCCCGCGGGCCTTGGCGATGAAGGGGGTGTTGGTGCCCTTGCCGGCGCCGGGGGCGCCGCCGAGCAGAATCAGCTCCTTGGGGAAATGCAGTTTCTCCCGGCCATAGTCAGCTTCAAGATCGGCCCAGATGGGATCGAAGATGATCTGGGCATCCTTGATTTCGAGGTCGGAAGCGGACGAGGCGGGCAGCTTGGGGGTGGTGGCCGGGGGTGGGGTCATGCGACGCGGGGGAGATTAGAAATCTGGCGGCGGGGAGGCGACTTCATTTCAGCAGACAGGCGGGGCGTCAACCCGCCAGATGCGCGCCAGGCGGCGCCCCGGACCGGCGGGGGGGCCCGGGGCCACGGGCCTCAGGCCCCTTTCCTCGGCAGGGTCCGCGGGGCCGCTTCCAGCTGCCCGCGGGTGACCCCGAGCTGGTTGATCAGCTTGAACTCCCGCCAGAGCTCACTGCCGCTGATTTCGCCGCGCAGGAGCTGGCGGTAGCGCCCGACGGTGCGTTGCAGCTCCTCGCCCGATTCGCGCAGGAATTCGAGGCGGAAGGAACGGGCCCCCAGCTCCAGCAGCCGGCCGGCGAACTCCGCCCCGGTCTGCGCCCGGGCGTTGTAAACCGTGTTGCGGCAGCCGGCGTCGGCCTGGAGCGGGTGTTCGGCGCCGATCCGGTCGCGGAGGCGGACATCGTGCCGGTCGCAGGGCCGGCCGCAATTGCGGTAGTCCGTGCCGGTGGAAAGAAAGGCGCAGTACACGCAGTGCTCCATGTGAAACATCGGCATGTGCTGATGGAGCGTGATGTCGAACCAGGCGGGCGGAGCCCCGCGCAGGAGGGATTCCAACTGGGCCACGTTCAGGTCGTAGGAGGCGGTCACACGCTCGAGGCCGTGGTGCTCCAGATAGTACTCCGCGGTGAGGGGGTTGGCCACGTTCAGGGAGAAATCTCCGCGCCGCCGCCGGCCGGCGAAGCACTGCAGATGATCGTGGTTGCGGACCAGGTAGCCGTCCGCCCCGCAGGACAGCACCTGCGCGATGATCCCGTCCTCACCCGGCTTGAAAATACGGGGCGGGGCGACCCAGATGCCGGAGGATTGCGGAGCAGGACCGGCGGACTGCCATTGGCGGAAGCGGGTGACGGCATCGCGGTAATGCTTCGGGTTCTCGAATTCGCAATAAAAAGTCCCGACGCCTTCGCAACCGAGCCCGGCTTCGAGCTGGGCGAGGCTGCGCACCACCACGATGATTTCCGGCCCGGCCGCCGGCTGGCTGGGCGCGCTCCGCACCCCCGACTCGGCGGCCTGGCCTTCCTGCAACTGCCAGCGCAGAGGGGCGGTGCGGCGGGCGTCGAGCCCGGCCACCACCCGCCGGCGCAGCTCGTTGAGTTCACGGACGGGCAGGATGACCCCGCCCTCAAGATGGTTGGCGAGAGCGCCCAGTGCATAGGGAGTGCCGCCGAGCCGGCCGAGCTGGTCCCGCAGGCGCCCGGTCGTCAACGGCTGGTTGTCGGCCGGGGCCAGCGGCTGGGACGACTCTTCCCGGACGTTGTGTCCGGTGGCATCGCGGGCGATCACGGTCAGCGGCGCTCCGGCATGACCATGGATTTCCAGGCTGATCGGGCGCCGGAAACGGATCTGCCCGCCTGCGAAGGTTTGCCGCAGCCGGCGGTCGAGCTCGGGATCATTGGTTTTCCACACCCGGTCGCCGGGGTGGATGCGGCTGAAGTCCAGGTCGCCGTGGCCGAAGCGCAGCACCGTATCGCCCGGGCGGACCTGGACCTGGTACACCCGGCCGCCTTGCTCCTTGTCCTGGGGGCGGCCGGCATCGAAGACCAGGCCGTCACCCGGCTTGAGCGGGCCGACGGGGCGCAGGGTGACGTGATCGGAGCCGACGTGGGTGACCTGGCCGAGGAACACCCCGCGCTTGGTGCCGTAACGAGCATGGGCGAGTTCCTGATTGTTGATGCCCCGGAACCATCCGGGGTAAAGTCCGCGGGAAAAGGCCATTTCCAGATCGTAACGGGCGGTAGGGGGGGCGAAACCCGCCGGTGGTCGGCTGATGGTTTGGCCGGGCGCACGATCCGGTCGCCCGTCCGGGGGCTGCCTGCTCTCGTCCGGCGAGAGCTTCGCCATCACCGCGTCCAAGGCCTGCCGGTAGACCCGGGTGACGTTGGCCACGTACTCCGGGCTCTTCAGCCGGCCCTCGATCTTGAGCGAGGCGACACCGGCCTGCACCAGCTCCGGCAGGAGATCGAGTCCGGCCAGGTCCTGCGGACTGAGCAGGTAGCGGCGGTCGCCCAGCTCGACCGTGCGGCCGTCGGCTACCAGTTCGTAGGGCAGGCGGCAGGCCTGGGCGCACTCGCCCCGGTTGGCGGAGCGTCCGCCGAGGGATTCGCTGGTCAGACACTGGCCGGAATAGGCCACGCAGAGGGCGCCGTGGACGAAGACTTCCAGCGGGAGCGGCTGCCCGGCGGCGGCCAGCGTGGCGCGGATGGCGGCGATATCCCGGAGGGAGTTTTCCCGGGCGAGCACGACGAGTTGGGCACCGAGGTCGCGGGCAAAGTCCACTCCGGCCGCGCTGGTCACGGTCATCTGCGTGGAAATGTGGATGGGAAAATCGGGGGAGAGGCGGCGGATGAGCCGGCAGACGCCCACGTCCTGGACGATCACCGCATCGGCGCCGGCCGCGATGATGCCGCGCAGGTAGTCGCCGGCCGCGGCGATTTCGTCGGCGAAGACGAGGGTGTTGAATGTCACGTACCCCCGCACGCCGCGCCGGTGTAGGAATTCCATCAGCTGCGGCAGGTCGGCGAGCGTGAAATTGCGGGCCCGCATCCGGGCATTGAAGCGTTCCAGGCCGAAGTAGATCGCATCGGCACCGTTTTCCACCGCCGCCCGGGCGCATTCCCAGTCGCCCGCCGGGGCGAGGATTTCCGGCCGGACCGGCGCAGCCGGCAGCGCGGACAGGGGGGGCGTGGGCGTGGGGACGGCCGGCATGGTGCAGGTTGAGGAGGCGGGTGCCACGCCAGAACTCAGGCCGCCTGTGCCGCCGGCACGGCGGGCGGGGCGATTTTCAGGTGCCGGATCAGCGCGATGGAGACAAGGATGGTGCCCACCGCCAGCCATCCGGTCCGGCCGTAGCCGGTGATGCGGCCGTCGGCTCCGCTGCCAACCAGCACGGCGGACAGGGAGGTGGCGAGGCCGGCGGCGATTTGCTGGAACGCCGAGTTCACGCTCATGAATCCGCCCCGGTAACGCGGTTCCACACTGGCCGTGATGAGGGCCATCGCCGGGACAAACCGGCCGGAAGTAAAGACCATGTAGCTGGTGGTGGTGAGCAGGATCACCCACACCGGGACCGGCACCATATGGGTGATGGCTAGGGTGGGGACCGCCGAGAACAATATCAGGACGGTGAAGACCCGCAGCTTGCCCAGCCGGTCCGAGAGCCGCCCGAAATACGGGGTGCTGAACAGCGTCGCCGCCCCGCCAAAAATGTAGATGAACGACATCAGCGACTCCGGCAGGGCGGCGTTGGCCACCATGGAGGGCGTCAGGTAGGGATAGATGAGCGCCCCGCCTCCCGTGAGCGAAGCAATGAGGGCGAAAGCCCGCTGGTGATTGGGGTGGAGCAGAATGGTCTTCATTTGCTCCCAAGCGTCATGGGTGTTGCCATAGGGGTGTGGAGGCAGCTCCGGCAGGGTCCGGGTGGCAAACAGCCAGACCACCGCGCCCAGGCCGGCCAGCAGCAGGAAGGGAGCGTGCCAGCCAAACCAGCCGGCGAACATCAGGCCGACGGGCAGGCCGAGGATCGAAGCGAGGGAGAAGGCGGTCATCACCACGCCCATGCCCCGGCCGCGCCGTTCATAAGGAATCACATCCCCCACGATCGCCATCACCACCGAGGCCGCCACTCCGCCAAATCCTCCCGCCACGGCCCGCGACAGCAGCAGCAGCAGGTAGTTTGGCGCCAGAGCGCAACAGAAGGTGCCGAGGATGAACCCGCTGTAGAAAAATTGCAGCGCCCGGCGACGGTCGAACCGGTCCATGAAAAATCCGGCGGCAAAGCCGAGCGCGCCGGCACTGAAGGAATAGGCCGAAACCAGAAATCCGAACTGCGTCGGCGAGATGCCAAAGTTGCGCATGAACTGGGGCCCCAGCGGCATCATGATCATGAAATCCATGATGTGCGTGAACTGCACCGCGGCCAAGGTATACAGCAGAAGGCGTTCCTGTTGGCTGGTGAGTGGAGTCGGCATACGGGGCGGAGCCTCACCCCTTTTGGCCCGACAGGCAACTCACCCTTGCGGCGAATTTAGCAGGGGTGCGGTTGCCGGTAGCATCGGGATCGGGGCCCGGGCCAAAGTATCGCGCACGGTTGCCATGAACTGTTCCGTCCCCCGACTGACAAACCTTCGTGGATGGCGGATGAGGGCGACTTCCCGGGTCGGCGCCCCCGGCCCCGACAGTTCCCGATAGAGCAAAGTCAGCTCATCCTCGGGGGACATGGTGCCAGCCGGCATGATGGCTATTCCTAAGTTTAGCCCTACTAACATCTTAAGTGTTTTTATTTGCGAACAGCCATGGACAACATGGGGCTCGAAATGATTGTCGCCGCAGAAGCTCCTAATTTGGGCGGCTACGCTGCTCGATGTGCCCAACATAATAAAACTTTCCTCTATTAAATCGTTGGCAGTTATTATCTTCTGATCGGCCAGCCGATGCTCATAGCTGAGCACCAGCAGGAGCGGCTCCTTGAACAGGGGCTCCACGATCACCCGGCGATCTATGACGGGTAAGCTGGCCAGGGCGAGATCGATTTCCCCTTCTGCCACAGACTCGACCAGATATGGTATAAAATCTTCATAGGTAGAAACTAAAAGATTCGGATAATTCATGCGACATCGCGCGATGATTTTGGGCATCAGGTAAGGTGCCAGCGTGGGTATGGCTCCGACGGTGACGCGGTGCTTGGCCGTTTTATCGTCACCCAATTCCTTCAATGCGTTGTCGACCTCCATCAATATCCGGCGACTCCGCTCCAAAAGCATTTGGCCGGCAGGAGTTAGGGATATTTTGCGACCCAGGCGATGAAACAATTTTTGGTTCAGCTCCGTTTCAAGATTTATAATCTGCTGACTTAAAGATGGTTGAGATATATTGCACTTCAGCGCAGCCTTGGTGAAACTTCCCATCTCTGCGACCGTGGCGAAGTAGCGTAATTGGTAAATTTCCATAGGATAAAGCTATGATATATATAGAAACTAAGTATTTTAGCTATTATTAAATTCGCCGTATGATGTGGCCATGCAAAACACCACCACTTCCCACGTAATGAACAAATCCAATACCAAGCTAACCAAGATCGCCTTCGTGGCAGCCGCCTTTATCGGTGCCTGTCTCGTGGCTTTGAATCACGTTCACGCTGACCTCATGCCCATGCTGGGCGTTGTCGTGAGCTACCTAGCCGCGCTGGCCATCCTCGGCCTCGCCGCTTTGGACAAGGGCAGCCCGAGGCGCCAATACTGAGCGATTTTCCGAAAGCACCATAGACAGAGGCCGGGGGGCACCCTCCGGCCTCTTTTTTGTCTGCGTCCGGACCAAACGGTGTCCAGCGCCGATTAGGTTTCGAGGTCAGCGCCAACTAGAATCCGTGTCGGATGGG
>CAISJA010000004.1 GCA_903885525.1 uncultured Opitutaceae bacterium | reverse complement strand
GCGGGCTGGAAGCCAAGGCCCGGGCCGCGGACCCCTCGGGGGGTCTCGAGGCCGAACTGCAGCGGCTGCAGGCGGCCGCGGCCGAACTCGGGCTGACCGGCGCAGGGCCGCGCGCCTGGCTGGCGGAGCTGCTGTCCGGGTTGGAGAGCGGGCGCCCCTCGGGCCGGCCCGAGACCGGGGCCATCAATCTGCTCACGGCGCATTCCGCCAAGGGCCTGGAGTGGCCGGTGGTGATCCCGGTCGGATTGTGGCGTGCCATCGGCCAGCGCGAGGACACCGGTTTCAGACTGGTGGAGGCGGCGGAGGCGGGGCCCAAGGTGTATTTTGACGGAGCCAGCCTGCCTGAGGAGGTGCGCGAATCGCGCGAACGCGAGCGCCAGCGTGAGCTGGTGCGGCTGCTGTATGTGACACTGACCCGCGCCAAGCGCCACCTTGTGCTGCCGTGGGGACCCGACTCCGGGCCGGTGGAGGAGGGGAGCTTCCTCGATCTCTGGGGGGCCGACCTGGCGGCCCTGCCCGGGGTGGACCGCCTGCTGTTGCCCGTGGCGGCGGAGGCGCTGCCGGAAAGCAACATCCCCTCGCCGACGGAGGCCGGGCCGGCGGCACCAGCCGTGGTCGCTTATCCGCGGCGCATACTGCCGCACCAGCTTGCCGGACAGGCTGACGTGGTGCGCAGTGGTTTGCATGAGTCCGGGTCGGAGCAGCCGGCTGCCCACGATGGCGCCGATCCCCTGGCCTATGGTACCTGGTGGCACCTCACGATGGAGTTTCTGCCCTGGGGCGGGAGCCCGGCGGCGTTTGCCCCCTGCCTGGAGCAGGCGGTCCAGCAGGCCCGGCTGGAAGGATTTGGCGAGCGCGCTGCGCGGGAACTTCAGTTGCTGTCCGGGACCGAGGCGTGGCGGAGCCTGCACGCTTCCCGCTGGCAGGTGCAGACCGAGGTCAGCCTGGTGGCACCCTTGCGCCCCGGGGAATGGGTGGACGGCGTGGTCGATCTCGTGGCACATGATCCCGCCGCGCGGGAGCTGCTGGTGGTGGATTGGAAAACCAATCAGCTCCGACCAGGCGAGGTGCCGGGGCAGCTTCTGGCCCGGCTGCGGGGCGAATACGAAGCCCAGCTGGAGGCATATCGGACCTGCCTGGCACCATTTTTTCCGGGGCAGGCCGTGAGGCTGGCGCTCTACGCCACGACCCTCGGCGAGTGGGTTTGTTGGTAGTCGCGGGAAAAGGCTTTACAGGCTCCTGATTCCACCGCACGGTGCGGGCAAATTCTCCTCACACCATGGGTAACCTGAAGAAAAAGCGCCGTCTCAAGATGGCGAAACACAAACGCCGCAAACGCCTCAAGGCGAATCGCCACAAGAAGCGCACTTGGCAGAAGTAACCGCACCCGGTCACTTCACCTCTCCACCGCACCCGCCGCGATCCTCCGGCGGGTTTTTTGCTTTCGGCATGCCTGGTTCAGGCGTTTTTTATATCAATAAGTAATTGCAAGGTAATGAATAGAGATTTTCCAAACGCGAGGGGAAACCGTATTTTCTCCAAGTCGCTCAATCTTCGCCTTCAGAAGGTCATGAATTCAGCCGAAAAAGGGGGGGAGTGCTTCCGGTTTCATCCCAACCCGGGAGAGTCCTTCCTGCATGTTTTCTTTTGCCCACCACCATAAAGGTTTATGCATAGATTTTGGCACCCAGGCCATATTGTTGGCTCTGCTGGGCCCGGATGCTCCGGGCTTGGTGGTTGAGGAGTTGAAGGAATTTGGCGTCGCCGACCGCCAGGGCCTGGCGGCCTACCTGAAAACGATCGCGGCTGATGCTTCCTCAGGCTATGTGCAGGGCCGCTGCGCTATCTACCCGGACAGGCGGTTGGTCCGAAGGCATACCATTGAGCCGGAAAGATATAATGATTCCACCTATCTCCCCGAACTGGTGGCCCAGCAGGGTCGCCTGGAGCCGGACAACTATGTGATCCAGATCGTCAACGCGGACGATGGGGGTGCGTATGATCCGGCTCGAGCGGGCGCGCACGAGGTGCTTCTCTGCGGGCTGCCCGCGCCGGACGTCGAGCAAGCGCAGGATGAACTGTTGAAATTGGGATTCTATCCCGAACAGTTGGAAATCGGCACGGTGGCTGTTCTGGGTGCCCTGAGCCATTACTTGCGTTTCCAGCAGATGAAATCGCCCGTCCTTCTGTTGGAGTTGGGGTTGGAATTCACGGGCAGCTACATCGTCGGGCCCGAGGGGGTGGATGCCTCCAAACCGCTTTCCACCGGGATTGCGGCGATGATTCCGGTGGTGCAGAAGGAACTCGGCCTGAAGGATGAGGCTGCGGCGCGAAGGCTGTTTTATTCCAACACTTTCGACTTCACCAGCATGGGCAATGCCCTGATCAAAAAGCTCCTGAAAGAGCTGCAAGCCTCGATCGGGCTCTACGAAATCCAGAGCGGGAAGACGCTTGGCGGTGTGTGTACGACGCAATTGCCGCCGGCCCTGGGCTGGCTGGGCAACAATCTGGCCGCCGCCTTGGGCGTCGCGCCGTTCAGCCTGGATCTTCCACCCTGGCTCGATTCCCTCGGCATCCACCTGGCCGCCGGGGTCCGGGCCACCCCTCCGGACGAGCGTTGGCTCGGTCTGTTCTCCCTCCTGCTCGACCACTCCCATGCCGTCGCCGCACCCACAACCAATCGCGCCGGGTGAGGTGCAGCCGGGGGGCGAACCCCGGTGGCATCCCAATTTCCGCAACCGGGCCGGGTTGCCGCCCAGGAGGGGTGCGCGGACCCGCCACGGTTATCACGCGCTCTGGATTGCCTTGGCCGCGGCGCTGCTCCTCTGGACGTTGGGCCGTGAATACCGGGGGCGGGCATTGCAGCGGATGACCGAGGAGGCGCGGGCGCACCTCGGACGTGATCGACTCGCGCAGGCGGCGGCGCGGCAGCTATCCCAGGACTTCGCCCGGGAGGAGCGCAAGCTGGCCGAGGCGCGCGATTTCTCCCTGGCACCGATTCTTCCGGCAGAATGCACGCTCTTGCTGCGCCAATCCCTGCCCCAGGGGGTGCAGCTCAGGAGCGTCGAGCTCCACTACAGCGAGGATCCGACTCCCTGGTGCCAGCTCCGCGGGGTGGCCGCCGGCCCGAAGGAGCAGGCGGAAGGCACGGTGGCGGCGCTGGTCCAGACGCTGCGCGCGCATCCCCGCCTGGCTCCGGTCACGGCGTCGGTTTCGCTCCCAGCCATCAGTCCGGACTCCACCGTGGGCGCCGGCAGCTTTGCCATCATCCTGAAATTCAAACCCGGAGGACAGCGACCGTGAGCAGGGACGCAATCATGGCCTGGGGGAGGAAGCACCCGATTCCCACCGCCTGCGCGGCGGTCGGTTTGGGTTGTCTCGTCGCCGGATTTTTCCGTTCCGGGGCGCTGGAGGAGGCGCGGGACGCCTACGCAGCGGTGGCCCGGGAAGAGCAGAGCGTGGCGACCGAGCTTCGCCTGGCCGACCAGCTGTCCGGGAAAAGGGATGACCAGCAGGACGCCCTCCGACGGTTGGAAATCCGCCTGATCCGGGCCGGGCGGCCGGACGAAAACCTGTGGTATTTCCACCGTCTGGAAAAGGAGACTGGCGCGAAGCTACTCGACCTCCGCCAGAGTCCGTTGCCGTTCGTGAAGGGCGGAAGGAAAACCTTGTATGTGGAAGTGCCCTTCACGGTCGTCGTGCAGGGGGGCGCCAAGCCGGTGCTGGATTTCCTCGCCCGCCTGGAGAAAGGGCCGCAGTGCATCCGTTTCAACACCGTGACGATTACCCAGGCCGGAGACAGTCCGGCCCAGTGGAATGCTGCGCTCAGCTTTGATCTGCTTGGCCTGCCCTGACAGCCCGGTATTGCCGAGGGTGTGCGACACCGGCCCAGGCGCTGGCGTGAGGCGGCGGGCGCGGACAATGCTGGTCGGGCCGCCACCGGCGTTTACCACCAGCCTTGCACGCAGCCCTGCGCATATTTGATGGCGAAGACGCCGAGATTCTTGGCGGCGTGGGCGGCGATGCATGGCAGGAGGGAGCGCGTCGGGTTGAAGGGGAGAAAGCGCACCGCGTAAAACCAGAGCGAGCCGGCGAAAATCGCGCCGGTGCTGAACCAGGCCTTGCGGTCGGAGTGGAGCTGCAGGGCGCCGGCACGCCATTCCCAGAGAAACGGGTGGAGTAGGGAGAAGGCCACCGAGGCGGCGGCGATACCCGCCCACAGGACGGCGCGGCCGCGGTGTTCCACCACCACGAAGCCGCGGAAAATCAGTTCCTCGATGAAGGCGGCCACGAGGGTGTAGGCGCCGAAGAGGACCGTCACCCGGCTCTGCTGCTCCACCAGCCCGAGCCGATACTCGCCGGCGGTTTCCAGGCCGAGCAGGACGAGGGTGCCCGCGACAGCCAGGAGCACAGCGGCGGGCGGGGCCGTGGTGGCCCCCGGCAGGGCGCGCCCGGATGGCAGGCCGATCCGGGCCTGGCGCAGGTCGGCCAGCCACCACTTCCCCACCAGGGCGGCGGCGGCCATCATCACCACAATCAGCAGCGGTTGGTCTTGCCCCATGGCAAAAACTACCGCGGGCCCAGCCGCGCTGGCAAGCGCCGAGCCAGGAGCCGGGCGGGCCGGTTTCGCCGCGGCTTAAGCTGCAGTATTTGTTAGCCATTTCCCAGGTGGGAACTACTCTCGCCGCGATGTCCGGCTCCACCCCCAGCTCTCTTCCCGCGTCCACGCCGCGCGATCTCACCGAGGTGTTCCACCGCGTCGCCCCCCAGATGGCGGCGCTCGATCGCTTCATGACCGACCAGGTCTCCCGCTTCGAACCCGAGATCCGCGGGATGGCCGCCTATTGCCTCGAGACTTCGGGCAAACGGCTGCGCCCCTCCCTCGTCTTCATCAGCGGCTGGCAGGGCGTAGGAATCGTGTCCGACGATCTGGTGCGCGCCGCCGGCGTGGTGGAAATGGTCCACCTCGCCACCCTGGTGCACGACGACATCATGGACGGGGCGGAGATCCGCCGCAACCGGCGGACCGCCGCCCGGGAATTTGGCCCGGATGCCGCCGTGCTGCTCGGCGACGCCTTGTTTTCCCAAGCCTTGCACATTGCCGCGCAGTTTCCCACCACCGAGGTATGCCGGCTGGTCTCGGAATCGACCCGGCAGGTGTGCTCGGGCGAGATCATGCAGACACTCCGCCGGCGCGACACGGCGCTCAGCCAGGCGGATTATTACCGGATCATCGACCTGAAGACAGCCGAGCTCTTCCGCGCCTCCTGTGTGCTCGGAGCCAGCCTGGCCGGATATCCGGCGGGTTTTGTGAAGGCGGCCAATGACTTTGGCCGGCACCTCGGCATCGCTTACCAGATATACGATGATCTGGCCGACTTTCTCGGGGACGAAACCCGCATCGGCAAGACGCTCGGCACCGATCTGGCCAGCGGTAAGTTGACGCTGCCGCTCATGATTTTGTTGGAAAAGCTGCCGGCCGGGGAGCGTGAGCCGGTGCTGGATGCCCTGCGTGGTGGACACCCGTTGCCGCTGGCTGCGGAGGCCGCCAGGATGAAGGAGCTGGGCATTGCCGCAGGAGTGATTGCGGCCATTGAGGCGGAACTTTCTCTCGCCGAGGCGGCCTTGGCTCCCCACGCCAGCCTGGCTCCGGTTCCGTTCCTGCTCCAGTTGCGGGAACTTCTGCGCGGGCAGGTGGCGGCGATCTCACCGGGAGTTGCCCGCGTTTAGCAGCCTGTTCCAGCGCAACGGCCCGGCCATCGTGGACCGGCTTCATCTTCCTGCGCGGGAGGATGAAAGACAGGGAGTGGAGCGGTGAACTTTTCCCTGAAAAACATGAATCCGGGGAAATTAGCTGCGACATAGGCTCAAATACGGTTGCGTGGGGTCTCTCCGCAGATAGCCTCATGATTGCGATGAATTTCACGAAGGTCTTCAGCCGGACCATCGTCACCACCCCCGAGCGCCAGCAGGAGGCAGATTCTGATTTTACCATCGTCAAGAAAGTTCAGGCCGGTGACGTGGCAGCCTTCGATCAGCTCATCCACAAGTATAGGGAGCGGGTCTTTGGGATCATTTACAACCTGACCTCCAATCGCGAGGATACGGCTGACCTGACGCAGGATGCCTTCATCAAGGCTTTTCAGTCGATCAATCGGTTCCAAGGGCAGTCCTCCTTTTTCACCTGGCTCTACAAAATTGCGGTCAACGCTACACTTAGCCATTTGCGCAAAAACAGGTTAAGGACTTTTTTTAGCCTCGAAAAAGTGCAGGAAGACCAGACCAATGTGGAGATATTGGCCAAACTGACAGACAAGACGGGTGCGGACCGGGACACCTATCTGCATGAGCTTCAGGAAAAATTGAACGAAGCGATGCAAAAACTGTCTATCAGGCATCGAACCGTTATCACTCTTTTTGAAATCGATGGACTCGGCCACGCGGAAATCGCGCAAATCATGGGGTGCTCCGAAGGCACCGTGCGCTCGCGTCTGCATTACGCCAAGCAATTCCTGCAAGGTGAATTGAGTCAGTATATCCGTTGAGCGCCGCCGCATGTCCGAACCCAAGCCACAGTCCAAAGTCACCCTTGAGGACCTCCTACGCCTGAAGCGGGCAGAGCGTCCTGTGCCGGAATTCTGGGCGGGTTTTGAAAGGGAGCTTCGCCAGAAACAGCTGGCGGCCTTGGTGGACCGGCGCCCGTGGTGGCAAGCCGTTCCGCAATTCCTTGCGCGCCGTGCCTATCTGCCGATCGGGGCCACCGCCGCCCTCGCTTTCACTTTGGTTTCCGTCCGTTACTCCTCTTCCATCCAGCCTGTCCGTGCGACAGGAGCAGGTGTCCCGGCGGTCGCGTCGCTGCCGGTCGACAGTCTGGAGTCAGGGTCTGCAGCGGCCGTGGCCATGCCGGCCCAGCGGGAGGAATTGAACCGGATCGATGACCGCACGGCCGTTGCCGTCCAAGCTGCGCTTTCCGAGACGTTGCCCGAGCATACGACCGGGCTGACTCCGTGGAGTGCGCCGCATGCGGTCGAGACCACTTCATCCCGCACCATCGCCGCCACGATCGCCACCTTGGAACAAACCCAGCCGGAGCTGGCCACAGCCGCCATGGGCGGACGGGTTCCCTCCGGCAATCATTTGGAAGTGGCGGTCGTACCGACGGCCGAGCTGGCGGCCGTGGCCGCAGTCACCTCCAAGCGCAGCCGCTTGTTGGCCCAGTTTGACGACCGCCATTTTGCGCCCGAGCCGCAGGCGCCCGAGGTATTGCGCGAGCGCCTGACCCGCCGCATGGCGCATCAGGACCTGAGTGACCGCTTCAATCGTTTCGACGTGCAGGCTGATCGCGTGCTGGTGAAATTTTAAGCCGCCGGCAACGGCGGGCCGTGTGAGTCCGTGGCGGGCCGTTTACTTGTCCGCCAGGCAGATGCCGCAGATGTCCTGGAAGAAGTCATGGCCCTTGTCGTCGACGAGGATGAAGGCCGGGAAATCCTCCACCTCGATGCGCCAGATCGCCTCCATCCCGAGCTCGGGATACTCCAGCACCTCCACTTTCCGGATATTGTCCTGGGCGAGGATGGCGGCGGGGCCGCCGATGCTGCCGAGGTAGAATCCGCCGTGCTGCTTGCAGGAGTCGGTCACGGCCTTGCTGCGGTTGCCCTTGGCGAGCATAACCATCGAGCCGCCGTGCGCCTGGAAGAGGGAGACATAGCTGTCCATGCGGCCGGCTGTGGTCGGCCCGAAGGAACCGGAGGCGTAACCGGTGGGGGTCTTGGCCGGTCCGGCATAATAGACCGGGTGGTTCTTGAAGTAGTCGGGCAGGCCCAGGCCGGCGTCGAACCGTTCTTTCAGCTTGGCGTGGGCGATGTCGCGGGCCACGACCATGGGCCCGTTCAGCAGCACCCGCGTGGTGACGGGGTATTTGCTCAATTCCGCGCGGATTTCCGCCATGGGGCGGTGCAGGTCGATGCGGACGGCCTGCTGGTCCTTGAAGGCGCGGAGGTCATCGGGGATGAAGCGGCCGGGATCGGTTTCCATTTTTTCCAGGAATATGCCGTCCTTGGTGATTTTGCCCCGGATGTTGCGGTCGGCGCTGCAGGAGACGCCCATGCCGACCGGGCAGCTGGCGCCGTGGCGGGGCAGGCGGATGACGCGCACGTCGAGGGCGAAATATTTGCCGCCGAACTGGGCACCGATCTTCGCCTGCTGGGCGAGTTGCAGCACCCTGGCCTCCAGCGCGAGGTCGCGGAAGGCGCGGCCGTGTCCGTTGCCCGAGGTGGGCAGGCTGTCGAGGTATTTGGTGGAGGCGAGCTTCAGGGTCTTGAGGCAGGCCTCGGCGCTGGTGCCGCCGAAGACAAAAACCAGGTGGTAGGGCGGGCAGGCGGAGGTGCCCAGCAGCTGCATCTTGTCGGTCACGAATTTCTCCAGGCTCTTCGGATTGAGCAGGGCCTTTGTTTCCTGGAAGAGAAACATCTTGTTGGCGGAGCCGCCGCCCTTGGCCACGAACAGGAAGTCGTATTTCGCCCCTTCGGTGGCCAGCACATCGATCTGCGCGGGCAGGTTGGTGCCGGTGTTCGTCTCCTGGTACATGTCGAGGGGAGCGGTCTGCGAATAGCGGAGATTCTCTTTCGTGTAGCATTCGTAGACTCCGCGGGAGAGATGTTCGGCATCGTTGGCCCCGGTCCAGACCTGCTGGCCCTTTTTGCCAAAAATGGCGGCGGTGCCGGTGTCCTGGCACATGGGCAAAATGCCGCGGGCGGAGATTTCGGCGTTTTTGAGCAGGGTGAGCGCCACATAGCGGTCGTTGGCGGAGGCTTCGGGATCCTGCAGGATCGCCGCCACCTGCCCGAGGTGTTTCGGACGGAGGAAGAACGAAGTGTCGTGAAAGGCCTCGCGGGCGAGGTAGGCGAGCGCCTCGGGGGCGACCTTGAGGATTTCACGGCCCTCGAAGGTCGCGGTGGAGACGCCTTCCTGGCTGAGCAGGCGGTAGTCGGTGTCGTCCGGGCCGAGCGGGAGCGGGTCCTGGTAGACAAAAGGAGGGGTAGGCATGACCCAGAGATAGGCGCTTTGGGTGCCAAGACAAGCTGCCGCGCCGGTCCGTGTAGAACGCCGGCTATACGTCGAGGTCGGCGCCAACTAGAACCCGTGTCCGCTTTGGCTGGGTTTTAAGTCGGAGTCGGTCTGCGTGAGCGGTAACGCTTGGGGCTTTCGCGCAG
>CAISJA010000003.1 GCA_903885525.1 uncultured Opitutaceae bacterium | reverse complement strand
GCTCGCCGGCCTCAAGGTCGTCCTGACCTCGCGCGTCTTCCTGGAAAAAGCCAAAATCAACCTCTCGCCCCTGCACGACGCCGGCCTCCGGTTCGTCTACCTCGAGGACGTCCGCGCCGAAATCGGCGCCTTCGCCAAGCTGGCCGCCCTGCTCGGCAATGTCTGCTCCGTCGGCCGCACCCTGCGCCGTGCGCCCTGCGCCGCCGAGGATACCGCCGCCATCATCTTCACCAGCGGCTCCGAGGGCATTCCGAAGGGCGTCGAACTGAGCCACCGGGGCCTGCTCGCCAACCTGCGCCAGCTCTTCGTCTCCGTCGACCTGCTGGATGCCGACCGCTTTTTCAACGCCCTCCCTTTCTTCCACAGCTTCGGCCTGGTCGGCGGCATCGCAGCCCCCCTCGTCCGCGGCTGCTATGTGTTCAACTACCCTTCGCCCCTGCACTACCGCATCGTGCCGACCGTGGTCTACGAGAAAAACTGCTCCGTGCTGCTCGGCACCAACACCTTCCTCAACGGCTACGCCCGCAAGGCCCACCCGTACGACCTCCGCACCGTCCGCTACCTCGTGGCCGGCGCCGAAAAGGTCCAGACCGCCACCTTCGAGACCTACGCCCGCAAATTCGGCGTCCGCATCCATGAGGGCTACGGCGCCACCGAGTGCGGCCCCGTCCTCTGCCTCAACAGCCGCATGGACCCCGACACCCACACCTCGGGCCGGCTTCTCCCCGCTGTCGAATACCGGCTCGAGCCCGTCGAGGGCGTGCCCGAGGGCGGCCGCCTCTACGTCAAGACCCCGGCGATGATGAAGGGCTACCTCAACCCCGACGCCAACGAAAAGTTCCAGGCACTCCAGGGCTGGTACGACACCGGCGACATCGCCAAGGTCAGCCCCGAGGGCTACGTGACGGTGCTCGGCCGGCTCAAGCGCTTTGCCAAGGTCTCCGGCGAGATGGTCAGCCTCACCGCGGTGGAGGACGCCCTCGCCGGCGCTTTCCCGCAGTACGGCCTGCGCTGCGCCATCGCTGTCATCGCCGTCCCTGACGCCGAGAAGGGCGAGAAGCTCGTCGCCCTTGCCAACGAGCCGCGCCTGCAGCTCGCCGACGTGCGCGCCGCCGTCCGCGCCCAGGGCCTTGGCAATCTTTGCGCCCCCCGCGAGCTGCGCTTCGTCCAGCACCTTCCCAAGCTCGGCTCCGGCAAGATCGACCACCGCGAACTCGCGCGCATGCTCCGCGACGGCGAGACCGTGCCCACTGCCGCGTTGCCCGTCATGTACACCCCGGCTCCCGTGGCGCCACCGGCGCAGGCGTAGCGCTGGCTTCCCTCCAACTTGGCGGTCGTGTTCGTCGTGGCGGAGTGAGCGGGCAGGTCCGAAAAGGTCAGTCGTAGATTTTCCTCGTGCGTCGGAGGCGCCGGAGGGCGGCCATGCCAGGTGCGGCCAACAGGAACCACACCCTCGGAGCACCGCCGCCGCCACCGCCCGAAGCGGCAGGCGGAGGAGATTGGACCGTAAGTGCGGCCCTGGCGCTTGTGAAGTGGACCCCAAAAATCGGACATGTGGGATCGTTAAGAATAAACCCCAAAAGAAAGAAGGATCCCAATGTCAAAAAATCGACGTCAGCACAGTCCCGAGTTGAAAGCCCAAGTGGGGCTGGAAGCTCTTAAAGGTATCGAGCCGGTGTCCGATCAATGGGGTTCACTTCAGCAGCTCCAGTCCTCTTTCAGGGTGGTTGCTGGCCAGAATGGCGTATTCGCTTTCCCACCAGCGCGTGATGCTCTTGAAGCGGTGCTTCCCGGCAAGTTTGGGCAGTCGCTTCAGCCCCATCGTATCGAAGATGCGCAGATCGGGTTTGAGGCAATGGCGCAGGGCTTTGTCCCGTTGTTACCGGTCCCCGCGGAGAGGAAATTGGCCACGACATCAAAGAGGGAGGGGTAACGCAACCGGCTCATGGTCCCCCGCGCTGCCCAGATGTGGGCGGCTTTCCCTGCTCAACGGGGAATTTGCGCTCCGGCGTGTCACGGGCGCGGCGCGGACCTCCTGGAGCAACTCCTCGCCGTCCTGACGGAATTCCCCACCGGACGTTTTTTTGCGCCCGCCGGGCCATCCGGAGACCAGCAGCTGCTTGCCATCCCGCCCAAATGGGCAAACTTCTTGGGCCGGCTGTCAAACCCGGCTTGCTTGGCCAGCGCGCGGCAACCAGACTGGCACCCTCATTTCTTCTACCCGTGTCCCCCGCCCACCATTCTATCCTGCGCCGGTTTGGCGCCTCCCTCGTCCAATGGATTGACTCCGATCATTCGGCTGCCCCCCCGGAAGTCACCCGGAATCTGCCCGACGGGGTCAATCTGGTGCGTTGCATCCCCTTCATTATTCTCCACCTTGGCTGCCTGGGCGTCATCTGGGTGGGATGGAGCCCGTTTGCGGCGGCGGCGGCCGTGGC
>CAISJA010000002.1 GCA_903885525.1 uncultured Opitutaceae bacterium | reverse complement strand
CGTTTGCCTTGGTGCCGGCCATAGTCGTACTCCGCCTCGCAAAAATCCCGGATGCCCACCTGGACGAGGCGCTCCACCGCCGGGATTTGTTCCAGGACATTGTGCATGATCGAGGCATGCGACCAGGCGAAGCCCTCATAGCGGGGGCGCAAATCGGCATGGGCGTCGATCTGTAGGACGCCGAACCGCGGGTGCTTCCGGGCCGTGGCTTGCAGCGCCCCGAACGGAGTGGAGTGGTCGCCGCCGATCAAGCCCACGATTTTGCCGGCAGCCAGCAGGCGGCTGGTTTCGGCCTCCACCCTGGCATTGAGCCAGGCCCCGGCGGCGTTGACCGCGGCAAGGGCCTTCTGCAGCGGGCGGCTCCCGCCAATCTCACCCCCGTTGGCAATGATGCGCTGCGCCTGGCGGCGGGAGGTTTGCCCTCGGCGGCGAATTTCGGCGGATTCGGGCAACAGATGCAGACCGGCCTCGTAGGGCCGCAGCACTTCCGCATCGAAGAGATCCACTTGCCGGCTGGCGGCCAGGATGGCGGCGGGTCCACCGGCCGTACCGCCTCCGTAAGAGGTGGTGGTTTCCCAAGGGACCGGGAGATAGACGAGGGCGGAATCCGCCCGAGAGCAGGAAAGTCCGAAAATGCCGGAGTGCGCGGTGGCGGGTCCGTTGGGGTCAAAGGTCGTTGCCATGGGAGAAGGGAGGGGCGGGGCGCAGAGAAACAGCCGGCCGTCGCAAAGGCAATGCCGGGACGCGGGCGCGCCCCGACCCAGGGCGCACCGGCTTCCCTCAGGGGAAGTCCTGGGTCGATTTCGCGGGTCCCGGATTCCTGCCTTGCGCCATGAGGGAGGTTGGATAGCCTCAGGATGCTTCCATGTCGCGGATAATCATCGTCCTCTGCCTGCTGCTATTGGCCGGTTGCGAAGCGGTCTCGGAGCGCGTTCGCGAACGGCTGGCCAGTATTCCGCCGCAGACCCAGGTTTTTGAGGCGGATATGCGGGCCGTCTCCTCCGGCGTCCAGCAAGCGTTGTTGCGACTGGATTTCACCATTACCCGGGCTCGTCCTGGCCAGGTGGAGGCCTCCAGCCGGATCCGGCACAGCGAGGCTTTTGCCGACTCGCGGCAATTGGTGGCGCAGGTGAGCTGGCACGAGGTTGCGGCAGGACGGACGGAGGTGGCCCTGCAGCTGACGGAAGAGGTGGAAAATGCCACGCTGGGCGGGCCGAGCGTGCAGACCCTGCGGGAGCATGGGTTTTACGCCACCTATTTCTCTTTCCTGCAACAGGCTATTGCAGATGGATCGGCTCCCGCCGAGGGGAAGAAAAACTGATTTTTCTCTTGCCGGGGACGGTATGCCCGGGGGAGGCTGACACCCTTTCGCGGCGTTCTTCGGTCAAGCCGGTGCAGCCGCGGCACTCCCACCGGCTTCCTGACAGTCAAATCCTCAACCAATCGGGCTCACCAGAGCCCGCCGCCGGACGGCACATGCCTCGGAGTGCAGCAGGTGTCCCCGGTTTCACTGTCCATGAGTTCGTTAATGCAAGAACTGCTCGCCCAATCCTCCTTCGACAAATTGAAGGAAGGTTCGATGGTCCCGGGCACGATCACGGAAATCCGCCAGAACGAAGTAGTCGTTGATATTGGCGGCAAAGCCGAGGGAGTCATCCCCGCCAATGAATTCTTCGACCTGGGCGAGCTGCAGATCGGCTCCTCCATCGAAGTCCTCCTCGAAAAGGTCGAGGATAAGGAAGGCAACCCGGTCCTTTCCTACGAGAAGGCCCAGCAGAAGAAGAACTGGGAGAACATCCTCCTCCGCTGCGCCGAGGGCACCATCGTGTCCGGCCGCGTGAAGAGCAAGGTCAAGGGCGGTCTCGTCGTCTCCATCGGCGTCGACTCCTTCCTGCCCGCCTCGCACATCGACGTGCAGCCCCCCAAGAATCTCGACCAGTACCTGGGTCAAACCTACGATTTCAAGGTTCTCAAGATCAACCACGAGCGGAAGAACATCGTTCTGTCCCGCCGCGAGCTTATCGAGGAGCAGCGCCACCAGAAGCGCCGCGACCTGCTCGAGAAGCTCCAGCCCGG
>CAISJA010000001.1 GCA_903885525.1 uncultured Opitutaceae bacterium | reverse complement strand
TTTTACCTTGAGCAGGGCGCCGGCATCAGAACCATCATACAGAGGATGTCATCTGCGAACAACGGCATCGTGAGGGGCTGGGATTTTGGGGGCACATTCGAATACCGTGGCGGACTGAAGCCGGGGACCGAGACGCGGCACGGACGCGGCACCTGCACCTGGAGGAACGGCAGGAAGTACGAGGGCGAATGGGAGGACGGCGAGAGGAGCGGCTGGGGGACCATGACGTATGCTTACGGCGCGTGCTACGACGGGGGGTGGCGCGGCGACGAGTGGCACCGGCAGCTGCTGGCCGGTGCGGCGCAGGCTTTTGACACCCGGATTCCCACGGTGACCTGGACGGGAACGCTGGCCACGACCTTGGCCGCCTTACCTCCGGCCGGCCTCCGCCTGGCGCTCGATAATTACGAAGCCTCGGCTCCGCTGACCGCCGCCTGCCTTCCGCGGAACTCCGGGGTGGCGCTGGCCTTTGGTCCCGAACGAGGCTGGACGGACGCCGACCGCGGATTGCTCCGCGCCCACGGCTTCACCCTTGTCCATCTCGGCCCGCGGGTGCTGCGGCTGGAAACGGCTGTGACCGCAGCCCTCACACTGGTGAAGTCAGCGCGCGGTTCGCTCTGAAAAAAGCCACCGTGGGCTGCCCGGTGCCATGGCCCAGCCGGCGCACGCAGGACCACCCCTCCGGAGCCAGCTCCAGCCCGCCTGGCATCTCGAAAACGATCACCGGGTCGGACACCGGTGCCAGCAGGTCCGTCAAACGGGCAAAAACCTTGGGGGCGACTGCGGAAATCAAGTGATAGGGAGGATCGACAAAAACCAGGTCGGGGGCGGGGCCGAGCGAAGCCAGCGTCACCGCCGTGGCATCCGCCTGCACGATGTCCACCCCGGGAAGGTCACGCCCCAGGCTTTTGGCGACCGCCGCCAGATTGCGGCGCAAATATTCCGCCACTTGGGGATTCTGCTCTACAAACATTCCCTGGCTCGCGCCACGGCTTAAGGCCTCCAAGCCGTAGGCGCCGCTGCCGGCGAACAAATCCCAAAACCGGCTCCCGGGCACCCGGGCCGCAATGCTGGAAAATACCGCCTGCCTCATGGCATCCGTCGCCGGCCGCACCCTGTCGCCCTTGGGCACGGTGAGCGGGATTCCACGGGCCTGTCCCCCGGTCACCCTCATGCGGACCGGCCTCCGGAAAATACGGCCCGGGCCCCGGCCCATCGAAGGTCGGCCAGATTGGGCGGAACAGATTCTGCCGGCAGGGGTTGAAACATAGCATTTGCTCCCGGCGAAAGTGCTGCGTTAGCTGTTCCTTCGCCGGGTTCAGTCATCACCTAACTGGCTCCCCGTGCAGGCAAAGGCAATGCCTTACCGAACTCCAAGCATACTCTCCCGGCTCCTGGTCTGGCTGCCCTTAGCGGCTGGCTGGATGCTGCCTGCCCATGGCACCGAGACCAACCTCTGGCCGGTGTTGGTCGGGGAGTCGGACGCCCAGGGCGAGCTGCACCCCCTCCAGGCCCTCGGCCCGCTGTTTTTTGTCCACCGGGAGTCCGATGGGGCCTTCGTCCGGGGCTTCCGCCCGGTTATCCTCCATCGGGAAAACGGCTCCATCGCCTCCACCCACCTGCTCTACCCCTTGCTGTCCTTCCAGCATGACGGCAGGGGAGCAGACCTGGTCAGCTTTCTCCAACTGATCAATTTTCGCCATGAACCGGCCTACGGATCCGGCCCGGCGATCCGGGACTTCGACATCTGGCCCTGCTGGTTCTCCCGCGAGACGGGCAATCCCGCCACCTCCTACCACGCCTTGTTTCCGGTGGCCGGCAGCATCGTCCAACGCTTCGGCGACGACCGTCTGACCTGGGCCGCCTTCCCGCTCTTCCTGCGCACGGAAAAGGATGGACGCCACCTCACCTCCCTGCCGTGGCCCTTCGTCCGGATCATCGACGGTGCCGGTCACCACGGATTGGAGGTCTGGCCTCTCTTCGGTGAACGGGGCCGCGCCGGCGACTACCACGAGCAGTTCCTGCTGTGGCCCCTGCTTTACCGGCACGAATCCCACCTCTCGGCCGCCCAGCCCGACGTGAAGGTGGGTGCCCTGCCCTTTTATGCCGCCGAGCACGGCCCGGGCTACCGCAATGTCACGTTTGTCTGGCCGCTCTTCGGCGCCATGCACCGCACCCAGCCTTCCCGCTACGACGAGACCCGCTACCTCTGGCCCTTCCTGGTGCAGGGCCGGGGCGACGACCACTTTGTCAACCGCTGGGGCCCGCTCTATACCCACTCGATCATCAAGGGCTACGACAAGACCTGGCTGCTCTGGCCGCTCTACCAGCACGCCGAATGGCAGGAAGGCGGATTGGCCCAGCGGCAGGACCGCCTGCTCTACATTTTTTACTGGTCCCTGGAGCAGCACGACCCCCGCCACCCTGCCGCCGCCCCGGCCTACAAGCGCCACCTCTGGCCGCTCTTCAGCGCATGGGATAACGGAGCCGGCCACCGCCAGGTCCAGTTGCTCAGCCCCTTCGAAGTGCTGTTCCCGCACAATGACGTCATCCGCCAGCTCTACAGCCCGCTCTTCACCCTGTATCGCTGGGAGCAGGCCAGACCGGGCACGGAGCGCGGCTCGATCCTTTTCGGCCTGGTGACCTGGAAAAACACCCCGGCCGCCGACGAATTCCACCTCGGCCCTCTCTTTGGCCGCGAACACACCGCCGACCGGGCGCGGATCGCGCTGGCCCTCGGCCTGCTCTCCTGGCGCCGGGAAACCCGCGCCGGCGGCTGGCATTTCCTCCTGTTCGATTTTGGCTCCCCCGCAGCCCAGGCTGCGGCACCGTCCTCCTCCCCATGAATACCTTGCTCGCCATCTTTGCCCACATCGGCAACGCCGTCCTGCTCACGGTGCGGGCGCTGAAATACACGCCCAGCCTCCTCCGGCAGTTTCCGCGCCTGATCGAGCAATGCTACATGATCGGCTACACCACGATGCCGATCGTCACCATCCTGACCTTTTTCATCGGCGGCGTGCTCGCCCTGCAAAGCGGCCATAGCATGGAGGCCCAGCACTTCGGCGTAAAAAACCTCATCGGCACCCTCGTGGGCCTGTCCCTGGCACGCGAACTCGGCCCGGTCATGGTCGCCATCCTCGTGGCCGGACGCGTCGGCTCGGCCATCACCGCCGAACTGGCCTCGATGAAGGTCTACCAGGAAGTGGACGCCCTGGTCACGATGAATATCCCGCCCGAGCGCATCCTCGTGCTGCCGCGGCTGGCCGCCGTGTTCCTGATGATGCCGATCCTCGGCATGATCGCCAACATCTGCGGCTGGTATGGCGGCGCCCTCGTCTGCCAGTACACCTCCTTTATCTCGGTCGATTCCCAGTCGTACTTTGCGGCGCTCAAACGCTACATGGAGGTCAAGGATGTGCTCGACGGCCTGATCAAGACCGAGGTGTTCGGCTTCGTCATCGTGGTCATCTGCTGCTACATCGGCCTCAACACCCGCGGCGGCCCGCGCGAAATCGGCGTCTCCCTGACCAAGGCCATCGTCACCTCGCTCATCTTCATCCTGGTGCTGGATTATTTCATCACCAAGGCCCAGCTCTGAACCGCCATGACCCTTCCCGCCATCCCGTCCCCCTCCGCTCCGACCGTCGGTATCACGGTCGACCATGTCTCCAAACAGTACGGCGGCGTCACCGTCCTGCACGACGTCAGCCTGGAGGTCCGCCCCGGGGAGATTTTCTGCCTGATGGGCCCGAGCGGCTCCGGCAAGACCGTGCTGCTCAAGCAGGTCGCCGGACTCGAAACCCCGACCAGCGGCAAGGTGCGGATTGGCGATTACGACGCCTCCGATCCCGCAACCCGCGACCGCGTCCACACCGCCCTCGTCTTCCAGGCCGGCGCCCTGTTCAATTCACTGACGGTCTACGATAACCTCGCCCTTTACCCGCGCGAGCACCGCTACGGCACCGAAGCCCAGATCCGCGACCGGGTCATGCATGCCCTCTCGATCCTCTCCCTGGAACGCGCCGTCCAAAAGATGCCCTCCGAACTGTCCGGCGGCATGAAAAAGCGCGTCGCCATCGCCCGGGCCCTCGTGATGGAACCGCAGCTCCTCCTCTACGACGAACCCACCGCCGAGCTCGACCCGGTGATGAGCGCCACCATCAGCGAGATCATCGCCACGCTGCGCGAACAGATCACGGTCACCAGCCTCGTCGTCACGCACGACCGCGCCCTCGCCCTCAGCATCTCCGACCGCCTCGCCATCATCATGGACGGCCGGATCCGCGCCACCGGCCGGCCGGCGGACTTTCACGACCCCGCCGATCCCGCCATCGCCAACTTTCTCCACCCCGTCATCGACGTGAAGAATCCCCGCTTTAAACAACTGGAAAACAACAATGAATAACAACTCCCAAGCCATCCGTGTGGGGCTCTTCTTTTTGCTCGGTCTCGCGCTCTCCTGGATCACCTTCCAGTCGCTCAGCGGCGAGACCGCCTTCAAGAAGCATGGCTACCACCTCATCGCTCCCTTCGCCAACCTGAAGGGCCTTAAGACCGGCGACGAGGTCATGATGGCCGGCGTCAAGATCGGCGTCGTCGAGGACACCCGGCTGGGCCGGAGCCGCGTCGAGGCCGTGCTCACGATCAGCCCCACCGTCCAGATCCCGAACGATGCCGTGGCCGCCGTCGAAACCTCCTCGCTGCTCGGCAGCCAGCACCTGGCCGTCAGCTTCGGCACCACCTCCATCTTCCTGAAGGCCGGCGACGAGATGAAGACCAGGAACACGGTCGACATGAACGAGGTCATCGCCCAGCTCGGCGCCCTCGGCTCGAAACTGGAAGGCGTGGCCGACACCATCGGCAAGGCCCTCGGCGGCGGCGAGGGCGGCGGCAACACCCTGCTCGGCAAGATCGACAAGCTCGTGACCGACAACGGCCCGAAACTCACCGAAACCGTCAGCAACCTGCAGGACCTCACCGCGCGGCTGAAGAACGGCGAAGGCACCCTGGGCAAGCTCATCAACGACCCGAAGCTCCATGACGAGCTGCTGGTTTCCGTCACAGAAATCCGCAGCGCCGCCGCCGACGCCCGCACCTTCATGGCCGACGCCAAGGGCATCACCGCCGACATCCGCAGCGGCAAAGGCGCCCTCGGCGTGCTGCTCTACGATCCCGCCACCGCCGCCAACGTCAGCGTGACCATGAACAATTTCCGCACCATCACGGACAAGATCGCCCGCGGCGAAGGCACCCTGGGCAAGCTCTTGAACGACGATGCCATGTACCGAGACATCCAAGGGGTGGTGCGCAAGGCCGACTCGGCCCTCGACGGCCTCAACGACTCCGGCCCCATCCAGGCCGTCGGTGTCGCCGCCAAGGCTCTCTTCTGAGCCGCCGGTCCCTCGCCAGCCCGCCCCGCCGCACCTCCAGAATCGCCCGGCGGAATCACCCCGGTCCCGCCCGGACGGCCAGCCTGCCAGCCTGCCTGCCCCTCCCCAGGAAACATGTCATACAATATATGACATGTGCGGGGGGGCGGCCCGTTCTTCCGCCCGCCCGGGCTCAGCCCTTCGGGCCGCCCTGCGCGTAGTACCGGGCGCGGAGGCGCAGGCCATTGAGACGGATAAAGCCGGTGGCGTCGCTCTGGTTGTACCAGCTCTTCACCCCCTCCATCGAGGCGACGTTGAGGTCGTAGAGCGAGTACTTCGATTTCCGTCCGCAGGGTGACGCGGGCGAGGT